>CAYGHQ010000008.1:0-28082 GCA_964349845.1 uncultured Candidatus Saccharibacteria bacterium | reverse complement strand
CCGCCTGCGCGGATCCGCAAAGGCGGACGGGGTTTGTTTCGGATTTCGAATTTCGGATTTCGTGATTAACTCTTAAATTTTTGTTCCAAAAATTTAAGAGTTTTTTCTGGATTTTCAATTATGAGGTATTTGTAATTAATCAGGTCTGCCGGATTAATGTTCCGCAATTCTTCCATAAAAATATTTCCGAAGTTAGCAAAACTCTTCCAAACAGGAGCTTTTTTGCCTGCCGAGCCGATGTAAGCGGTATTTTTTCTTTTTGTCGCAAGGCTTTCAAAACCCTTGATTCCTCCCAAAGACTTCAATATTTCTTTTGCTTCTTTAGTTTTTGGAGCGGAAATATTAAGACTGTCTACAAAAAGAATTTCCCCGTCGCGAAATTTAGCGGAAAGAATCGTTCCCAAAGCTTTGGCTTTCATCCCGCGAGTTACCGTCCTTTCGTAATTCTTTTCTTTGCGGGGACCATGGGTTACGCCTCCCCCTGACCACAAGGGCGACCTTGTTGATCCGTGGCGGGCCCGGCCTGTTCCTTTCTGTCTCCAAGGCTTTTTTCCTCCTCCCCTGACTTCTCCGCGGAATTTGGTGTGCGCCCACGGCTTTCTCCGGCTGGACATAATGGAAGTTATAACCTGGTGAACCAAATCGCCGTTCCATTTCACGCCGAACACACTTTCCGGAAGCTTGATGCTCCCCACTTCTTTTCCTGTTTGGTTGTAAATTTTGGAATCCATCTTTTTTTAAATTCTAAATCCGAAGCACGAAATTCGAAACAAATGAAGCCAAATTTTTAAATTCAAATGTTCTAAACGGGAATTTTTTATCTACTCTTGTTTAGAATTTTGAATTTTCTTCTTTTTTCCGCCTGCGCGGATCCGCAAAGGCGGACGGGGTTTGTTTCGGATTTCGAATTTCGAATTTCGTGCTTATTTTTTATCCCCTGATTTCAACAAGTGTTCCTCTCTTCCCCGGTATCGCTCCCTCAATTAAAAGCAGATTCTCGGAAACGTTCACCTGGATAACTTTCAGATTTTTAACAGTAACCCTGTCGCCTCCCATCCGGCCGGCCATCCTCATTCCTTTGGCAACCCTGCCTCCGGCTCTGGCTCCTCCGCCGATTGATCCCGGCTCTCTTTCCGAATGCTTCTGTCCGTGAGTGCGGGACCCTCCGGCAAATCCGTGTCTTTTGACTACACCCTGAAATCCCTTACCTTTGGAAATTCCGGAAACAGTAACCGAATCTCCGGCGCTGAAGACGGAAGCGTCTATCTTGTCCCCCACTTTTAAGTCTTTGATTTCTGCCGGATCGTTCGGGCGGAATTCTTTAGCGTATCTGAAATTTCCCAATTCTTTGAAGTGGCCTTTTTCCGCTTTGGTTAAAGTCTTGGCTTTCCTTTCTCCGATGCCCATTTGCAAAGCCACATAACCGTCCTTTTCGGCGGTTTTAACTTGTGTAACAGTAGCCGGTCCAGCCAAAACGGCCGTTACCGGATGGACGACTCCGTCCTCGCCCCAGACTTGGAGCATGTTGATTTTTGTGCCAAGTAGAAATTTCATATAGCGAACACAGTTGAGTTTAATTCCTCCTTTCTTAAAGGAGGTGGTTGGTACTCCAACCGGAGGATTTAAAATCCCTCCCCCGAAGACGGGTACTCCCTTTAAAAAGGGAGAATTAAGACCTTAATCTGTTGGTTCCTGTGACATCCATGACTTCCATTCAGCTCCCCCGTAGCGAGCTTGCTCTACTACCGGGGATCACAGTGATAAGAAGGTTAGCAAATATCAATAAAAATGTAAATAGATTGACATATTTAAATAGTATGATAGTCTTTAAGAAGAATGTTGAGCATTAAACAAAAGAAAGGATCCTCTAATGAATGTCGTAATCTGTTTTATTCCTAAACATTATCCCATAAGTGGCATTTGTGAGGAGCATTACAGAGCTCTCAATAATTATCCGCACAGAGAATATCACAAGAAACTTAACGCGACGTCTCCCTTCTTAGGTAGTACAGTTATTTACCTTGAAGACGAAGATGGACATTATTTGGAATTCTTAACCGTCAATAAACCGCCAGTATATTTTAACAAGACCGATACTCTTTCAGTAGAGGTCCGGCTTATTGATACTAATTTCGATTCTATTGGTTTCGCCAAAGAAATGCAAAAGTGGGAAGATTAGCACAGATATTAATCCACAAAGACCGAAAACGCTCCAAAATTTTGGAGCGCCAGTAGGTCTTTTTTTATGAATGCGGAAATATGCGAAACGAACGCGGACAAATACGGAAAAGAAAGCGGCGCCCTTCGGGCGCCACTTTTACTGTTTTCTTGAGCAGGATCATTTTTCCACCAATTCTATAAATTCTTTTACTGTCATCCCTGCTTGAGTAATAATTGACTTTATTGTTTTTGGAGACAAATCTTTTGAGTGAATAGGAATAACAAGTCTGATTTCTGTTTTAGACTCGTGCCGCAAATTCACATGACTTCCCGTTTGATGATGAACATAAAAACCTTTCCGCAGAAAGACAGCAAGAAGATTTTTACTGGAAATTCTTGGCAATTTAGGCACGTTTTTAAACTAAAACACTAATTTTCATTTGAGCGGTATCAGATTCTTCGGGTATTTCTTCATCGCCTTTTGAGATACCTTCCAAATAACACTTAATCGCGTCCTCCGCCATTAATTTAGCATCCTCAATATTTTTTCCCTCTGTAACAAGGCCAGGCAAACTCGGAACGGTTACAGTATAAGAGCCGTTGCTGTTTTTTTCAAAAAACGCCGTGTAACTGCGGACTTTTTTGGTTATTTTCTTTTTGACCATATCCAATAATACTATCAGAAATAAGCCTTAGTTTCAAACACAAAAAATTTGAACCCCGTTAGTAGATTTTCGGCTTGTTTGCAAGCTTTTCAATATATAATTTAACCAATAGATAAATTTCTTACCTTTCATTTAAAGAAAGTAAATGATTTCTATTGCAAACAAAAGCGAGCCGAAAATTCACTACGGGGTTGACTTTTTTGAAAAGCCATATTATCATATCAAACAGCGGTTCTTAGAAAAACAAGAAAATTCAAAAGAAAGGATAAATATGTTTGCAGAATTAGCCAGTTCTTCCACAGAGTTTAATCTATGGTCGCTTAATCCATTAACCATAGGAGCAGTATTGGGGGTTTTTGTTTTGTATCCTTTTATGATTTGGAGAGACGGAAACCGCGAAACAGCCGCATACTTTTTAGACCCTGTAAGTTTTGAAGGGCCATTCCAACACTACCTCTCACTTCATATAAAACGCCAACCAGTAAAAAGTGTTTGGGCTCTTTTATTGGGTCATGCTGCCGGTTTATTTCATGCGTTTGTATTCGGAGTTATTATATTTGGATACATTCTTCTCTGTCTTTTTGCTATTTTTGGATGGGGCGGAGTTCGCTAGATTAAATTCACAAGACAATAAAACCCCGCGGGGTTTTATATAAGCCGGTTGTTTCGCAAAGCGAAACAACCGGCTTTTTATTTTTAATTTTAATTTTCTCCCACCACCCCTGCTCGGAAGCCCTCGCTGTCCCCTCCTCAGGCAGGAGAGGAGGAAGACAAAACTGCCGGACGCGAAGCGTCCGGCAGTTTTCCCTAGTGGCTAGTGGCTTTTTTACAGCATTTTTACATCAATATTCACCCCGCTTGGAAGCGACATATTTGTAAGCGCTTCAATAATCTTCGGAGTCGGGTTCAAGATATCAATCAATCGCTTATGGACTCTCATCTCAAATTGTTCTCGCGCATTTTTGTAGACGAAAGACGCGCGATTGACCGTGTATTTCTTGATCTCGGTGGGCAGAGGAATAGGACCCAAAACCTTGGCGTCAAAACGCAAGGCTGTGTCCATTATCTGTTTCACGGAGGCATCCAAAATCTTGTGCTCGTAAGCGCGCACTCTTATGCGAAGCTTCTGGATTTCCCCTTTCGGAGCTTTCAAAGCCGACTTCTTTTTGGAAGTTTCCTTTTTAGTTGTTTCTTTAGCAATCATTAGGATAGGGACTAGGGACTAGGGTTTAGGGACTAGGGTTGGGAAAATCTGCGAAGCAGATTTTCCCAATGCTTTCCCTAGTGGCTAGTGGCTTGCCTCGAGCGAAGTCGAGAGGCTAAACCCTAGTGCCTTCTTCTTATGCGATTATTTTCGTGACAACGCCTGATCCGACAGTTTTTCCTCCTTCTCGGATAGCGAATCTCATCTTAGCTTCAAGAGCGACCGGAGCAACCAGCTTGATTTTAAGATTAACCGTGTCTCCAGGCATAACCATTTCCGTCTTCTCCGGCAAAGTGGCTTCTCCGGTAACATCAGTTGTCCTGATGTAGAACTGGGGCTTGTATCCGGCAAAAAACGGGGTATGCCTTCCTCCTTCCTCCTTTTTCAAGATATAAACCTCGCCTTCAAATTCAGTATGAGGAGTGACGCTTCCGGGCTTCGCCAAAACCTGCCCTCTGTGCACGTCCTCTTTTTTCGTTCCTCGGAGAAGAACTCCGGCATTGTCCCCGGCCATGCCTTCGGAAAGGGATTTGTTAAACATTTCAATTCCGGTAACAGTCGTTTTGGCTGTCGGCTTGATTCCGACGATTTCCACTTCATCCCCCACCTTAACCTGTCCTCTTTCAATCCTTCCTGTTACGACAGTTCCTCTTCCTTCAATTGAGAAGATGTCTTCAATAGGCATAAGGAAAGGCTTGTCAATTTCGCGGGGAGGAATCGGGATATAGGTGTCAAGAGCCTTGAGAAGCTCGTCAATTTTGGCTACCCAAGTAGCATCTCCTTCAATAGCTTTCAAAGCCGATCCGCGGATAACCGGGGCATCTTTTCCTTCAAATCCGTTCTTGGTCAAAATTTCCCTTACTTCCTCTTCAACGAGATCCAAAAGATCTTTATCTTCCACCATATCGCACTTGTTGAGGAAAACGACAATCTTCGGCACGCCTACCTGCTTGGCAAGAAGAATGTGCTCTCTGGTTTGAGGCATGGGACCGTCAACAGCCGAGACAACGAGAATAGCGCCGTCCATCTGGGCGGCTCCGGTAATCATGTTCTTCACGTAGTCGGCATGCCCGGGACAATCCACATGAGCGTAGTGCCTGGCATCCGTTGAATATTCAACGTGAGAGATAGCAATAGTAATAATCTTGGAAGGGTCTCTTCGTCCTTCCTTCTCGGAAGCTTTGGCTACCTGATCATAGCTGATCGGATTGGCCAGCCCTTTCTTGGACTGAACGGCCGTGATGGCCGCCGTCAAAGTGGTTTTTCCGTGGTCAATGTGGCCGATTGTGCCGACGTTGACATGCGGTTTGGTCCTGTCAAAATTCGCCATTTTTTTAGATAATCGCTTCCTAGGCCAAAGGCGCGAGAACGTTTCCTTAGCTTAAAGCGCGATTAATCAATTATTTTTAATAATAATTCCGCGCTTTCTTCCTTGCGTTTTAAAGAGCACGCCAAAAAGTAGAACGCGAAACTTGCGATAGGATGAATAATAGCAAATGCGCCATAAATACGCAAGAAGGCCGGTTCGCGAAGCGAACCGGCCTATGTTTCAACTCTTTTCTCCGGCTATTTTGCTTCTTCCGCAAAATACGATTTCCGACCAAAAGATAACAAAGCTCGCAATTCCCCACCATAAGGACGACCCGAATGATATCCCTAGAAATATACCGAGGGAGATAAAAATGATTCTGGAAATAGGAATCATTGAAACCCACATTATGAAACGAGCGAGTATAAGCCCGGTAATAATTGCCACAATCGGGTGGGTAAATCGCGCCATAGAAAATAGCAAAATCGCCACCAAAACAGGAATAAAAACTTTTTCCGTAAAATTATAAAACCGATCTTCCATCATAAACACTCCTTTCTTTTGAGGGTTAACCCCGTAGTGAATTTTGACATTGCGCTTTGCGTAAGGAGAATCAGATTCTCCAATGTCAAAATCTACTACGAGGTAAAAGAACTTTTCTCAATCATTCTACTCCCGATTGATTTAATAAACAAAAGCAAAAAGGCATAAATGTCTAAAATTAAGTGTTACGAAGAAAGCCAGCGTTGCCACGCCGGCTTTCTTCACGGTGCCCTATTCTTGAATTAGTCCGAACGCATTTCGCCGCCACGGGTGGCGAGGAAATCCCCCCGCGAAAATTCGGAAAGGCGGCGGAACCGCACCGATGACAATTTCAAGTTTTTCTTTGGCGGCATTCTTTTTAGAAATTACCACAATCCTCGGCTACCATGCTTGTTGTCATCTTACCATCTTTCAGTTCACTGATAGTTTTGATGAAAGATTTACTTTCTTCTACCCAATCCTGCTTCTCCGAACGGATTAAAATTAATTTTCCACTTACATCAAATTTATATGTACCATTATTGTAAATACAACCAGCCATACCTCCAACACTATGTGTCGCAATGGTTTTTGTTTGGAGTTCGGGCGTGGGATTTGACAAAGAACTCAAATCACTATTTTCAAGAAAAACCTTTTTTGAAGGATCAAACAACCAATATGTATATCCCGTATTACCAGTTGCTCCCCACCAACTCATTAATCTAATGTCCTTATATCCATCAAAATTCATATCTTGGGCCCCAAAAAAATTTCCACCACCAACTGGCGGTTCACCCATTCCAGCTTCTAGTTTTTGTACAAGAATTTTACTTTCAATTCCCTTTGTAATTTCTATCTGGTCGATTGTATTATACTCAACATTTCCCCTAAGGTAGAAATTGTAAACTGGCAAACTATTATGAATATTAAAACGACAAATTGCACCACCGCGTACATCCGTAACAACATCTCCAAACCCCAACTTAGCCCCATTATATGGAGTTATTGTACATCCTTCTGCAATTTGCTGGCTATTTTGATTTTGTGCCGGTTGAGTAGTATTAGTTGTTGCTGGCGTAACTACAGTATTGTTGGCAGGGTTCTTTTTTGTGGAAACAAAAAATGCACCGACCGCAATGATAACAATTACAGCAAAAACCAAAACAATATTTGCAAATCCCTTTTGGTTCATATGATTAAAAAATTTTCTTCCCCCAAAATGCGAAATCGTGAATTCGTTTTTACCCCCAAAATTGAATACAAATTAGTCGCCGAGCGAAGCGAGGCGAACCAAAACTCTTTGACTTTTCCTTTCTGGTGCTCCCGGCCGGAATCGAACCGACATCAAATCCTTAGAAGAGATTTGTTCTATCCATTGAACTACGGGAGCCAAATCCGACAAACAGAGAATAACAGCTTTAGAGAGACGGGTCAAGAAGCTTGGGAGAAGTTTTTTTCGCCTCGGAGTACTTTGCCCCCTTTCCGGAATAGTATTCAATAACCGCGTCCAGATCTTCCCTGCTTAATGTTTCCACTTTTATCGGTTTTCCGGCATTAAGGTCAAAAACCGCCTCTCCCCCCATCTTCTGAAACAAGAAATAGCTTCCGACAGCCATAAAAACAAAAACGGCGATAAAAAAAAGCACTGCGATTTTCCAGTCGCGGTAAGGATCTCTCTCCAGCTTGAACCAGCCTTCTCTCCGGAGCTCAAACAAAAATTGCCATATTTTTTTTAAATCAGCGTTCAATTTCATTTGTTTATTTTCGCTATGTCCATATCAAAAGACCCCCGCCACAGAGACAGCCCTTTTTTCTTATCTGAAGAGCTTTCCGGCTTATCAATCCTTTCGAGAATAAAACTTTTTATCTCCGATTTCACCGGCATAAGCTCCAGAAGAGACAGGGATTGATAAATCCGGCCCCAGCTCCCCTCCGCCTCTATTTTGAAGTTTATGCTTCCTATTTTTTCCGAAATTGCCGGATTAGGCGCGCTTTCGCTTATATTCTCCGTCTTCATCAAAAGCCCTAAATCTTTTCCCATTCTCTCGGCATCTTCAATAAACTCCACCACTTCTCCGTCTTTAATAAAGTAGGAATTGAGGAGAAGCCTTTTTTCTTCGGTATTGGCGAGAAGCTCTTTGGCTGATTGCGCGGCCCTTTCGGTTTTCTTTGCTTTGGATATTTCAAGAATCAAAGCTTCGGTCTTTCCTTCCGCCCGCCATACGGAAAAAAGCAAAAAGGCAAAAACTGAGAAAGCAGCCACGTTCAAAACGGCGGCAGAAATCAGTATATTTTTCGCGCTGTTATTCAAGTTCATGCTAAATAATCGGCAAGCTGTTAAAAATCTCCGGAAACGCTTAACGAGAAATTAATGCTGGTTTCTTTGGCAAAGTTGGAAACCGGAAGATCCACCTTGGAAAAAAGCCCCGTTTGAGAAAGCCTGTTTCCGAAAGAAACCAGTTCGCTTCTTCCCGCGGACAGGCCGGAGACATAAATAGTCCCCTCGGATCCGTTCCTTGAAAGAGAAAAACGCGAAATCGAGACATCAGCCGGCTTTTCTTTAACAATTCGGGAAATTATCTCGTAAACGTCTTTTTTTTCCGATCCTTCCTTAAGAACGGCCATTTTCTCTTTTGAGAAGCGCAAGTCCGCCCCTTCATCTCCCCCTTCAGGCGAGAGAGAAGCTTTTTTGAGAGCGTCAAGGATTATTTGAAGCGAAGCTTCTTTCTCTTTTGAGATAAAGTACGAGGGAAGCACCATGAAAGTTCCGGCAATCGCGGAAAAAAACAAAAAAGAGAGAAAAACCGCCCCGAGACGCATTTTATACTCTCTTTTAACCAGATCTTTTTCTTGTTTGCGAAGAAGATTAAACATAAATTAATATAATCCAAATCCACAAATGACATGCAAATGCCACGAATCACACTAATCTACAAATAAAGATTCCCCATTCGTTGATTTGCATTATTTGTGGCATTTGCATGCCATTTGTGGATTTGGATTATGTCATTCTTTAGGCAACGCCAATCCTATCGCCGCCGCGTAATCCAAAGAGTCCAGAAAAGAAATGGGCGGGACATAATCTTCCAGAGAGAAAGTGTTTTTCCACACGTTTCCCACCTCGGTTTTGGTTTTCGTTTCGCTTTCAATATATTCTAAAAATCCATCCAGCCCCGAATCATGCCCGCAGAGAATAATGCCGGCTATGTCATTTTTGGAAACGGGAGAAATCTTGGCCTGATGAGTGCGCCAATAATTGATAATCTTATTTATCTCGTCCTTAAGAGAGGAAATGGCTCCGGAGAGGCCGGAATAGACAGCTTCATATTTTTTATTTCCGGCAAATCCGATTTCTTTTTTTAGGTTTTCAGCCTCCCCTTCGCTTACCCCATAGTGTTTCCGGAGAACTTCCCGTATATTCCTTCCTCCGGCCGAAACCGTGGAAGAAAAATAAACCACGTCTCCCCGGACAATCGCCAAAGAGCTCCTGCTTTCGCCGATATTGGCCAGAAGAAAAGTCCTCGGATCGTCTTTTGTTATGACCGCCCTGCTTACAGCCTGCGCTTCCACCTGGAAAGAAAGAGGCGTGAGGCCGGATTGGTTTAAAAGCTCCGTATAGGAAGCCACGAAATCCGACGGAAGAACGGTTACGCTGATATCCAAATGAGAGCTGTTCGGCAAAAAAGGCAAAACGTTGAAATCAAAAACGGCTTCCCCTCCGGAAAGAGGGACGTTTTCCTCAAGCCTGAATTCCAGGATTTCGCGTATTTCCGCGTGCGAAACTTTAGGCGTCTGCGTTTTAAAAAGATAGGCTCTTTCTTCGGGAAGAGAGGCGTTTACGAAACGCAGGCCGAATTCGCTTTTAAGAGAGATGAGGATTTTTTTCAGTTCCTCCGGCTTTTTTATGTAGCCGGCTTCCATCACTCCCTCCGGAATTTTCCTCTCGGCAAATCTGGATGGAATGAAACCCGCGTTTTTTCTTTCAAGATCTATGAAACGGATAGCCGAGTTGCCGATATGGAGCCCGACAGCCGGCATCTCTAAAAACTTAGGGGGAGGAAGCATTCCAAAAAAAGCTTTGGAAAATTTTGAAGAAGAGCCAAACATAAATCGTAATTAATTACGATAATATTATATCATTTTATCCGATAGAAAAACCAATAGCGGACATTTGAAGAAGCCACTAGGCACTAGCCACCAGGGAAAGACAAAACAAAAGCCGAATTCGCCTACGGCGAATTCGGCTTTTGTCCTCGTATTTTCCCTAGTCCCTATTGGCTGGTGGCTAATCCCTAGCGGCTCCCCTCTTTGCTTTCCAAAATTCAATCACCGCGGGCAAAACAGAAATAATGATAATAAGAAGAATTACCGGCAAAAGATATTCGTCAATGCCCGGAATGAGATTACCAAGATAATACCCAAGCAAAGTAATTCCTACCGCCCAAAGAAGTCCGCCAATAATATTGTAAAGAAGAAAATCCCTGTAATTCATCTTCCCCACTCCAGCAAAAATGGGAGTATAAGTCCTTACAATCGGAACAAACCTAGCCAGTATGACGGATTTTTTCCCATACCGTTCAAAAAAATTTTTGGTTGTTTCCAGATGTTTTTTATTGAAAAAGCGCGAATCGTCGCGATTAAAAATTTTTTCCCCCATTTTCCTTCCAAAAGCATAGCCTACCGAATCTCCCAAAACCGCTGCTATAAAAGAGCCGATAACAAGAGGAACAATGGGGAGAAAGTCTTGAGAAGCGAGAAAGCCGGCCGTAAAAAGCAAAGAGTCCCCCGGAAAGAAAAAACCGAGAAAAATTCCCGACTCGACGAAAATAACCAGCCAGATTCCCAAAAGCCCGATTTCCTTTACAAAAGAAGCTACGTCAAAAATGTTCATGTTCTTGAATTATACAGGACGGTTGTTAAACCGCCAAAATCTCCGCCAATCATCTTCCAGCTATAGCTGGAAGATGATTGGCGGAGATTTTGGCGGAGAATATATTTAGATTTTAAAGAAATAAAAAATACCCAGCAAATTCAATTGAATTTGCTGGGTATTGTACGTTATCATCGGGTTAGTGACACTTTAGTTCTTTGAAAACACAAAATGGCCAAATTCTTTAAATATGCCTAAAAATAAGATTTTTTAAAGAATTTGTAATTTTACCCGCGGTCGCGGGTAAAATTACAAGATTGAATCGTTACTAAATTTTTAGGATACAGAAAACCAGCTACTTTATTTTTGTTCCGGGGGAAATATTATCCGATGCCTCCAAAAGAGAAAAATTTCCTTCATGACTGGCGGCCAAAATCATTCCGTTGCTTTCCAAGCCTTTTATAATCCGCGGCTCAAGGTTGGCGCAAAAAGCGCATTTCCTCCCGACAAGTTTTTCCAAATCCGGAAAATACAAAGATATGCCTGAAATGATCTGCCGGGGTTTCTCCTCGCCGAAATCCACGGACAGTTTTAAAAGCTTGTCTGTTTCCGGAACTTTTTCGGCAGAGAGAATCTTGCCAACGCGGATTTCCACCTTGGCAAAATCATCAAATTTAATCTTTGGCTCTACTTTTACTTCTTCTTTCTTTACTTCTTCTTTTTTGATTTCAACTGGTTCCATAATATTAAAAATTTCTAATTGACCTAATTAACCTAATTTCTAATAAAGTCCCAAGTACCAATAATTAATTTCTAACAAGAAATCGATGAATTTTTAAAAATTGGGTATTGGAGTTTGGTTATTTATTAGGTTAATTAGGTCAATTAGAAATTAGGTCAATTTTTCGAAACTTCCTTATCGAGGAAGCTTTGTAAAATTAAGGCTGCTGCCCGCGCATCCAGCATATCATCCTCCCCCGCTATCCGTGAAGCTTCGGCCGAAGTCATAAATTCCGGCTCCAGAAAAATCGGAATATTTAAAATCCTTTCAAGCTCCGTTTTAAATGGCAGAATTTTTTTCATTATTTCGTTCGGCTCATTTTGAAAATTATTTGATTCGCCCAAAACCACCGCCTTTATTTTGTTATCGGAACAAATATCCCGCACATTTCCCGCGAGCTGTTTATTGTTCGGCAGGACACATTTGGGAAAAGCGAACTTCCCTTCCTCGTCCGAAATAGAAATCCCCACTCTTTTTTCTCCATAATCTATTCCCAGGTATCTCATTTGCCGATTATAGCATATCTTTCCCGCCCTTTATTTTTCAGCAGTTTTTGATAGTATTTAGAAACTTCAAGGGAAATGGTTTGATCCTACACCTACCCTTGACAAATACAGGGAGAGATGGCAGAGCGGTCTAATGCACCGGTCTTGCCCGCCCTTGCGGGTCCGCGCAGGCGGAAAAACTAAAATTATGCCTTGCGTTTACATACTCTGGAGTAAAAATGTTAATAAATTTTATACAGGATCAACCAGAGAACCCAATTCAGTAAGCAGGGTAACTGCACATAATTCAGGAAAAACCAGGTCAACAAAATTTGGAAGGCCTTGGGTATTAATATCAGAAGAGTTTTTTAACGATTATACCTCTGCAAGAAAAAGAGAAATATTTTTAAAAACGGGGAAAGGTAGAAATTGGATATTAGAGAGGTTTGGTTTTTACAAAAATAATTAAAGAAATCAGTTACAAGGCGGAGGAGTGCCAGAGCGGTCTAATGGAACGGTCTTGAAAACCGTCACATCCGAAAGGGTGTCGTGAGTTCGAATCTCACCTCCTCCGCCTTGTAACTGATTAAAGTCTTGCCCGCCCTTGCGGGTCCGCGCCGGCGGAAAAACCGTCACATCCGAAAGGGTGTCGTGAGTTCGAATCTCACTCTCTCCGCTAGATGTCCAAATTTAGATCGGAGTAAAAAACAAGGATGTTTTAATAAAAAAATATGCAGAAGTGGACTTTACCGCAAATTGAAAAAGCTCTTAGAGAACTTGCCAAAAAAGGGTGGGTTAAATCCAACAGAGCTCACAATACGGGTATTGGCAAAACCCTTGAGGACTACTTAGGCCTTACAGAGAATAATATTGCATTACCTGATTTTGGAGTCATGGAACTGAAGTCTCAACGAGCCGGGACTATCTCTATGATGACCTTATTTACAAAGAAACCCGAAGGAATAACAAACACAGAAATTTTAGCGAAGTTTGGATATCCTGACCCTGAATATCCGGAACATAAAATTCTCCACCAAACAATAGCCAACGGAAAAAAGAATGGCCGTGGATTTCATTGTCAGGTTGATGAAGAACAGGGAAAATTGTTAATTATGCGGAACAGAAAAGTACTCGGATATTACACTTTGGAATTTTTGAAACAAAAAGCTACTGAAAAAATTGGAGATGGTTTGATTTTGGTTTTTGCTGATTGCAAGAAGATAAAAAATCAAGAATATTTTCATTATACGGAAGCATGGTTGCTGAAAAGCATTGATCCAACTAAATTTTTAGAACTATCTAAATATGATATTAGACTTGGAGTTTATCGAAACGGAAAGAATGCCGGCAAACCTCATGATCACGGTTCAGCTTTTCGCTTGACACGGCTTTCAGAAAAGACATTTCCGATTTTGTTCAAAACACACAAGCGAATTCTCTAATTTTTCCTTAGGACAATAATACTCTCTTTGTTCATGGTTTCCTCCAAAGCGCCGACAATATTTGTTGGAGAGTTTTTGATAGGCATTCTTTTCCCTGGAATATTGCGGACGATTATGTCTTCGCAAGTAAATCCTATCTTTTCCGCTAGTTCAGCGATAATAAAGTCAGTAGGAATTCTTACTTGTTTTACTAATCTATTGCCTACGACAAGACAAAAATATTTTTTAGATTTTAAAATTTTATAAGCTTGTTTTAAGCAATCATTTAAACCAATATAAAAACTAAGGACATCTCTTGCTCTCGCTTCATCTTGCTTTACTATTTTTTCTAACGATTCCCTCAAATAATCAGACGGAAGTGCGTTCGTTAAGTTTTTTGTAGCTCTACCGCCAAGCAATTCATTGTCTACGCCAGAAGCATCGTTTGGATCATCAAAAACATCAATCCATTGTGCTGAAAGACGAGAAAATTGCCCATAGGCAACAGTTGTCCGGCTATCTCCGTAGGGCGGAGAAGTAATAATACAGTCAATAGAGTTTGTCTTTATGCCATTATCTTTTGAAGAGTCTCCATAAATAATCTTTATCCATGAATCTTTGTCCGCGTTCTTGTAAAATTCAGTCATTCCAGCAATATTTTTTTCTGCATTTTTTCGAAATATACCAAATACATCAGGATCATGTTTTTCTAGCTTTTCTCCCTTAACACGTACCAATTTAAATTCACCAGTCTTTGTGTTTGAGGAATAGCGGACGGTCTCACTAAAAGCAACCATTAAAAAGTTCTGAATTGGTTTGTCTTTTATTTCTTGTATAACTTTCTTTAATTTGGCAAGTTTAACAATCACTTTATCCTTAAACCAAAAATCAATATTTTTAAAATTTGGTCTTTTTATTTCATGGTCTTTTATCTTTTCTACTCTATCGAGCAAAGACAGATATTCTTTTGTGAGTTTCTGCGGATTGATTGGCGTAGTTTTTGCGTGCGCAAGAAAAATAGCGAATGGGTTAAGATCAATGCCGTAGGCCTTCCTTCCTATCAATCTGCTTTCAACAAGAGCCGTGCCCGAACCACAAAAAATATCGCAAATCGTGTCGCCTTTTCTACTGTATGTTTCTAACAATCTCCGCCCTACTTGTGGAATAAACATCGCCGGATAAGTATGTATTCCGTGCGTGTATGATTTTGTTTTTTCTCCTCTGTAATCCCACGAATAATCAATTTTGCGGACATATTTTTCATCCCTTGATTGCCCCTGATCAAGTTGTGATTCAAGATTGCGAATTATTTTTACAACAACGCCTCTCACCTCCACTTCGTCACGGTATATTGGAAACAAAGTCGGGTTTGCAGGTTGCAATCTAAACTTCCCATTCTCTCTATAGAGCTTTTTGAGGGTTGCTTCATTATCGTCAATTACAGCAACGACTGTTTGCCCATTTTCCGCTACTTCTTGTTTTCGTATGACAACAATATCGCCATCAAAGATACCTTCATCAATCATACTGTTGCCTTGAACACGAAGCGCGTAGTGCTTGCCCTGCTTTCCAATTTCATCTCTCGTTATCGTGATTGTCTCGTCCGGAATTTCTATTGCCTCAATCGGCTGTCCGGCGGCAATTGCTCCGATTATTGGGATTTCAATGGTTTGTTTGGCTTCTACTGTTGAAACGGCACGGGGTTGGTTATGTTCTTTATTTAAAAATCCAGCGTCCTGCAGTTTACTTATGTAGTAATGAGAGGTTGAAACAGAAGCAAGTTTGAATTTTTGCTTAATTTCCTCAAGCGAGGGAGCATAGCCCTTTTTTGTCCTATAAGTTTTTATAAAGTCTAGGACTTGCACTTGATTTTTTGTGAGCATATTTAGTATTATAGAAAATAATTAGAAAGTATACAAATCAAGTTATCCACAATTCAATTTTTATATTCTTGTGTCTAAATCCGCTATTTAAAAACGAAGCGGGGTGGTAAAATTAAAGAAATGACACAAAAACAACCTATCGCTTTCTTTTGCTCCGAGTACGCCCTTACCGACAATCCGGCAATGTACGCCGGAGGATTGGGCGTTCTTTCTGCCGATTATCTTCTTGAACTTGCGGAAGAAAAAATCCCTTTTTTCGCCGTGGGAATAAAATATCGGGGATTTGACGATAAAGAGTATGAAAAACAGAATTTTACTCTTGATATCCCCGTGGGAGAAAAAAATATCAAGACAGCTGTCTGGACAAAAAAATTCGGCCAAGAATCCTCCCTCTCCCTTTTGGACGCGGATATTGAAGAAAATTCCGAGGCTGACCGCCTTATCACAGCCAATCTTTACGACACTGATTTTAAAACCCGCCTTAAGCAACAGATTATTCTTGGCGTCGGAGGAGTCCGGCTCATCAAAAAAATGGGTATCAAGCCGTCCATCTACCACCTGAACGAAGGCCATACCGCTTTCGCCGCCCTCGGAATTTTAGCGGAACTTCCCGAAGATGCGGATAAAATTGTGACAACCAAGCATACCATTCTTCACGAAGCCGGACTTTACGTTCCCCGCGAAGAACTAGCCGAAGAAATCGGCCGTTATTGCAAAGAAACCGAAACGGATTTCAACGCGGTCTTTGAAAAGGGAAAATACGAGCTTGATGACAATATTTTTTCCACGACGAAATTCGCTCTCAATTCCGCAATACGCAAAAATGCCGTAAGCAAAAAACATGCCGAATACGAAAAGATAACCCATCCGGAAAGCTCACTCATTCCCATTACAAACGGAATATATCTTAAAAGATGGAAATCGCCATTGTGGAACAATCTTAGCGACAATTCTTCTCATGAAAAAATCAGGGAAACGAAGCGCGCCCTTCGGACGCGCTTCGTTTCCCTGATTTTTGAGAAAACGGGCAAAAAACTCAATCCTGATTTTTGCACCATTGTCTGGGCGCGTCGTTTCGCCGCCTACAAAAGGCCGTATCTCCTTTTTGAAAACATAGAGAAGATTAAGAAAATAGTTTCCAATAAAAAACATCCCATCCAAATTGTCGTGTCGGGCAAGGCTCATCCAGCCGACCAGAACGGACAAGATACCGCTAGAAAAATTTTAGAAATGAGCAATAATCCGTCTTTTGAAGGCAGGTTGGCCTATCTTCCTGATTATTCCCTCTCCAGCGCGGAAATATTAGCCACCGGAGCCGATGTCTGGCTTAACACGCCCGAAAAAGGAAAAGAAGCGTGCGGAACAAGCGGAATGAAGGCGGGAGCTAACGGAGGCCTTCTTATGAGCGTCGCGGACGGATGGGTGGAAGAAAATGAATGGAAAAAAACGGGCTGGATAATCCCCCCGGAAACAAAGGAGGCGTCGGATTTTATCTGCGAAACTATTGAAAAAGAAATTGCTCCTCTATTCTATGGAAATTCTCCGGAGTGGGTTGAGAAAATGAAAGAAACGATGGGAATTATAGAAAATAAATATTCAGCCGGAAGAATGATAAAAGATTATTTTAAAAAAATATATTTCCCTGAATTTCCAAAATGTGATATACTTTCCTCCGATGTCGCCTATTTTTAAGCAAAATAAGAAAATCAAAGCTCTTTTTGTCGCCACCGAAGCCGCTCCTTTCGCCAAAGTGGGAGGATTAGGTTCCGTCATGTACTCCCTTCCCAAAGCCCTATCCGAAATGGGGTATGACGCGCGCGTAATGATCCCCCGCTACCTTTCCATAGATCCCTCCCTCCACAATCTTAAAATGGAATATGAAGGGCTTATGGTTCCGACAGGAAATGAAGAGGGTTTGGACCACCTTATCTGTAATGTCAAAAAAGCGGAACCGGACAAAAATGGAGTTGCCGTGCCCACGTATTTTTTGGAAAACTATGAATATTACGAACAAAGAGCCAACGTCTACGGATACGCAGACGATCCTATCCGCTGGGCGCTTCTCGCGAGAGGAACGCTTGAATTCATAAGAGCGAACGGAAAATGGGTCCCTGACGTCATTATTTCTTCCGACTGGCAGACAGGCCTTATTCCGAATTACATGAAAACCGAATTCAAAAATGACCCGGTTATTTCAAAAATCGCCAGCGTTTTTTCCATACACAATCTTTACTATCAAGCCATGTACGACCACCGGTTTGTTTCCGAAACAGATTTTGACGACGGCCATTCCCCCATTCCCGGCATGAACCACCCCCGCCTTCCAAAATTGAACTGGATGCGCCGAGGCATCATGTATGGAGATGTTATCAACACTGTTTCTCCCAACTACGCCAAGGAAATAATGACTAAAGATTACGGAGAGCTTTTAGACGAGCTCTTGAGAGAAAGGAAAGCGGTTGTATCCGGAATATTGAACGGGATTGATTACTCGTCGTGGAATCCCAAAATTGATATCCACACGCCCTTTCACTTTGACCACAAAAATCTTGACGAGAGGGAGAAGAACAAGACCGCCCTGCAGGAAAGATTCGGCCTTCCTAAAAACAATGACGCGTTTGTTGTTTCCATAGTCAATCGCCTAAACAAGCAAAAAGGGTATGATCTCCTTTTTTCCATTTCAGATCTTTTATTGCAGGAGCTTCCTGCGCAGTTTGTCGTGGTCGGAGAAGGAGAATCGGACGTAATGGGTTTTTTTCATGATCTTGAATCAAGGCACCCGGGAAAAGTAGCCACTCACCTTAAATTTGACCCTATTCTCCCCCACCTTGTTTTTTCCGGATCAGATGTTACTCTTGTTCCTTCAAGATTTGAGCCTTGCGGACTTGTCCAAATGGAAGCCATGCGCATGGGCTGTATTCCCATTGTCAGAAAAACCGGCGGGCTGGCTGACTGCGTGGAAGATTACAACCCGGACAAACAAACGGGAACGGGATTTGTTTTTGAAAAGTTTGATTCTTCCTCCCTAATGATTTCCCTCATCCGCGCCTTTGAAAATTTCCGGGACAAGAAAAAATGGAAAGATCTCCAAAAAAGAGCCATGGCCAAAGATTTCTCATGGAATACCTCCGCGGAAAAATACGCTGAATTATTCACAAAAGCGATTCTGATAAAAAACAGAATATGAAATGGGCTAATTTTCTTCATATCTACCAGCCAGCCGATCAGCAAGCCGATATCTTGGAGGCGATCGTAGCCCAAAGCTATCGGCCGATTTTTTCAAATATACTTAAAAATCCGAATGTCCGGCTGACCCTTAACGTAAACGGCGCTCTTATGGAGCTTTTTGACAAGTATGGTTACCAAGACATTATTGAAACTCTCCAAAAAGCCGGAGAGGAAGGGAAAATAGAATTTACTAGCTCGGCCAAATACCACGCTTTCCTGCCGATGATTTCCGATTCGGACATCATCCGGCAAATCAAAGCAAATGACGAAACCAATCGCTTTTATCTGGGGAAAGTATGGAAACCTAAAGGTTTTTTCCCTCCGGAAATGGCTTACCGGAAGAATATTGTCCCGCTTGTTGAGTCTTTGGGATTTGAATGGATTATTCTGGACGAAATCGCTTACAATGGAGAACCCGGAAAAGTTGATTATTCAAAAATCTATAAAATTAAAAATTCAGAGCTTAGAGTCTTCTTCAGAGAAAGGAGATTGAGCAACCTCATAATGAGCGCTGTGGTGCGTTCTCCCGAAACCCTGCGAGAAGCCATGAAAGACGACCTCAAAAGCCCCCGGTATCTTGTAACAGCTATGGACGGGGAGACTTTTGGACATCACCGGCCGGGGTTGGAAAAACTTCTTTTTGATATTTTTTCCTCTCCGGATTTTGATCTTATCCCCATTTCCGAAATAAAAAATTTTTATAAAGAGGAGGAAGAAATTGACCCTATCCCCTCCACGTGGGCGTCAAGCAAAGAAGACATAGATAAAGGAATCCAGTTCCTCTCATGGAACGACCCGGAAAATCCCATTCATCATTTTGAATGGAAACTTTTTCACTTGGTCCGGGACGAAGTGGAAAAAATGGATAAAAATCATCCCATTTTTCCGGAAACGCAAAAGAGAATGGATAAGGGAACGGCCAGCGATCATTTTTGGTGGGCATCGGGTAAGCCATGGTGGTCGCTTGAAATGATAGAAGACGGCGCGTACCGCCTGCTTGACACAATAAGAATGATTCCGGATGTTTCCAAAGAAAAACTAAGGGAAGCGAGCGATCTTTACGAAAAAATCGTTTCTACCGCTTTCAACTGGCAAAGATCGGGAAAAATAAGGGAAATGATGAAAGAGCAAAAATCCATTTTAAGAATTCCTTTTAAGGACAGGACAGTCGGGAAAGGAGGAACGGAGATTGGCGTCTATGACGCTTTTATGGATATGATGAAACGCCTTGAAAAAGAAGCAACGGAAAAACAGGAATACGAAAAAGCGATTCTCTGGCGGGATGCCATGTTTAAACTCCAGAATAAACTGGACATTTACGACACAGTGAACGCTATTGACCTTCTTAGAGTTGAGATACCCCACGAAGAAGTGGAAGAAACCATTGAAGAATACAAAGAGAAATACCGCCAAATCCGAGGAGGCCAGCCGGAACAGCGAGGATCGTGAAAATCCCGCAAAAATTGCAAAAATCCCCGCGACTTTGTCGCGGGGATTTTTGCAATTTTTGCGGGATTTTCAAAACGAGAACTTTTCAAAATGAATGTTTTTTTTGGGAAAGCCGAGTTCCTTTAGAGAAGAGACCACCGAGTTCATCATAAGAGGCGGACCGCAAAGAAAAACTTCCCTTTCGTAAAAATCGGGAACAAGTCTGATAATTTTTTCCTTGTCTATATACCCGCTTTCAAAACCGGGTTCGGGAGAACTTAAAACATAATGAACTCCAAGCAATTCGGATTTTTCCGCCAAATCGTCAATTTCCCTTTTGAAAACAAAATCTTTTTCTGTTTTTACTCCATAAAGAAGAACTGTGTTTTTATTTTTAAAAACGAGATCAGAAACCATGGAGCGGAGAGGCGTAATGCCTATTCCTCCGGCGATCAAAAGAAATTTATTTCTCAAGGCCGTTCTCTCCACAAAAAGCCCCAAAGGCCCATCAATAAGCACCCTAGCCCCCATAGGAACATTTTGAATTTTAGAAGTGTAATCCCCCAGCGCTTTTATGGAAAAGCGGATCATTTTGCCGTCATAAGGAGCAGAAAAGGAAAAGGGGTGCTTGCTCCACCATATCCCTCCCGCGAAAATATTGATGTTCGCGTACTGCCCGCTTTCAAAGCGGAATTTTTCCATCTTTTTTCCCTTAATATACAAAGACCATGTATCCGGACTTTCCTTCACCACTTTCGCCACTTCAAACCTGTGCCTCCAAAAAAGAAAAAGGGGGCGAATAAAACGATAAGAAAGAAAAACTCCAAACACTCCAAAATTCAATATGTACCAGTAGTAAAGAGGCGCGCCCCCGCGAAGATCGGCTATTCCAAGTTGATGGGGAAAGACAAGTCCGATGGCAAGATAAATTAGAAGATGGGTAAAATACCAGCGATCATAATGGAGCCGTCCGCGAACAAAAGGCAGGGAGATAAAAATTACAAAAATAAAAAGAAGGAGGGCAAGGTAGGCCAAAAGAACATACTCGGAATTGGAAAGAAATTCGCCTAATTGAGAAAAAAAAGAAATTCCGCCCGCCTCAGCGTATCCGAGAATAAGTAAAAGCGGATGACCGAGAATAAAGAGGGCAATAGAGTATCCAATCGTTCTATGAATTTTGTTAAGTCTGTCAAAACCGAAAAGTCGTTCAATTGGCCTTATTCTTCCAACAAGCACAAGTTGAATAAGAAGAAAAAATTCACCCAAAAGGCCAAAAAGCCTGCCTATAGCGATAAAAATGTTTCCGTCGGCTGGATTTTTAATGTAATAATCCGAACCAACGCTCCACAGGAAAAAAATCCCCGCCAAATTGGCAACAAAAAGAAGATAAATTAAAAACCTTTTAAAGTCCTCCCTTCGCGGAAGAGAAAAATAAAATTCCAATGTTGCCATAAATAGGCGTTTATATTTTAAGCAGTCCTATGTAATAAGCCTCCAAGATAGTGTTAAGAGCCTTGGCGGAATGTTTGTGGTCGCCCGCGCCTCCTATAAAGGAATTATACATATCTTTTCCGCAGTAAGGAATAATCACGTTTCCCCCGGGATGGAGCTTGGGATTTCCAACATAAGCCGTAACATTATAGACTTTGTTTATCGGGGAACTTAAATAAATCCAGCAATTTCCTGCATTGTTATGGGAAGCTACTTCCGCGGGAGAACAGGCTCCCCCGCTTCCGCAAGAAATGGAGGGATTAGAAGGAGAAGAAGCCGGCAAAGAAGGACGGCGAGGCGAATCATCTTCATCCTCGTCTTCATCTCCTTCATCATCGTCATCGTTTGTCCGAGAAGAAACAGGCGAACTAGAATTTATCTTTGTGTTTCCCCCAGAAGAATTTTGCAGATTCCCTCCTGAAACATTTTCCGAAAGAGCCGGGGCAATAGGTAAAGCGGAGACCGGAATTTCTTCCGATAAATCCGCGCTTCCGGAGAAATTTCCCGAAAAAGCCATATAAATCCCTCCCACGGCAAAGAAAAGAAAAACAAAGACGGCTATATAAAAGATATTTATTCTCATTGGGTTTAAATTAAAAAATAATGATTGCTCCTGTTATAAAACGATCTAACCGTCAAAAAGTGGACATTCAAAAGCTGTTTCCTGTGATATAATTTTACCATGGATAATGGGGAAAAAATCTCTTTGAAATGGGAAGCATTTGAATATCATTACAGCGAAAAATCGGCTGACTGGTTTTGGGCTCTTGGAATCATTGCGATATCCATTGCCGTAACTTCCATCCTTTTTAATAACCTTCTTTTCGCCCTTTTTATTCTTCTCGGGGCTTTTGTTTTGGCTGTCTACGCCAAGAGGATACCCTTAGTTGTGAATTTTGAAATCAACGATCGGGGCATAAAAGCCGGACGGGCTTTTTACAAATATAAAGATATTGAAGGCTTTAGGATTGCCGATGAAGAAAACGAACATCCCAAACTTCTTATAAAATCCGACACCATTACCATGCCCCTTGTCGCCATCCCCATCCATAAAGAAGATGTGGGATATATAAAAAACTATTTGGACAGCTTGATTCCAGAAGAAGATCTTCACGAGCCATTGTCGCAGAAAGTAATGGAGTATTTAGGTTTTTAAAATAGCCAGACGTTTTTGGTGCACGGATATTTTTTTGCTAAAAAATTCCTCGTGCTCGCGCCGTCGCGCTCGCAAGTCACCAAAAAAGAAAATGGGAAAGGGTGTCAAAAATTAATTTTCGGAAAATTTCAAAACTGTTCCCCAATTTTAATCCAGCATCACTCACTAAAGTTGGAAAAGAAGAATCCCCCGAACGCGCGAGCGCGTTCGGGAGATTTGTGTTTAAAAAAGAACGCATCCGGCAGATTCTCCGCAGTTCAAACATTTATGAGCTGATCCGTTCACGACCATTTTATGTCCACAAGCCGGGCATGTCGGAATCCGTGGAGAATCAACCGCAATTTCCATGCGATTTTCATTATAGCTTGCAATGAAAATCTCCAGCTCTGGAAGGCTTGCGCGTTCTATGCGGATAGTGAAAATAAAAACAAACTTTTGCCCTTTCCCATCTTGTTCTACAACCCTTTCCACGCTTCTTAATGTGTCCACAATATCAAAATGCCTGAATTCCTCCCCAAGCTTATGCAGGAAAGACCATAAGTCTTCTTGGTCAATTCTTACTGCCACACCCATAAGATTGCGATTGCCCAATTCCGTAATGGTTACTTTATTTTTCACGCCGTACTCCTTTCTCAAACTTTTCAATTTACTGCCAAATTAACACTAACACAAACCAAAAAATTGGCAAATTTAATCCCCGCTCCGATGCAACATCGGAGCGGGGATTTTTGTCTGTGTCGCGGTAAAAGCTAACAGACAGAACACATCTCGCATTTTGCGCCTTCCTGGGTCAATGAATGCCCGCACCGCGGACAAGCAATAATCAGAGAAATAACGGGAACCAAACAACTAACGTAATTTGAGGGTTCAGAGGGTTCTGTTTCTGAATTATCTTTATTTCCCCCAAAACCCTCCACGTATTCCAAAAAGTCCTTTTGCACCCCCATGTCTAAAGGAATATCAATTTCTTGCATTGCCCCCCCTCCGATAATTCTCAACCCGATAATGGTCAGGTTGTCAATTATTCCCCTCTCCACAAGCCCTTTTGTAAACCCCAAGGTATCTTCACTGGACATCCTCAAAGTTACGTTTATTCTCGTTTTTACTATACTGACTGGGTTGCCAGCTATAACCATCTTCATATAAAAGTTCCTTTCTTTTTTTGTACAATTTGCTACCGATAAAAATCCTACCATTTTCTTCCCCGCTCCGCAACCTTTATTTTATTCTTTTTTTATCTTTTTCCCAATTTTCTCGTATTTTTCCATTAGACTTATATTAAACGATCGTTTAATATAAGTCTAATGGAAATTTGACCCTAAAAGTAAAAATTTGCAGGCTTGTTTTTGCCCGTTTTTTTCTTCCCAATTTCCTCCCCCTAGCCATAGGTTTTCATGCCCCTCTTATAGCATATTCGGAATTTGCAAAAAACAACATTGCGGAAACGCAATTTTAGTCATAGACCCGAGGCCGCAAGGCCGAATGGTTCTTGACGAAAATTGCGTTGAGCATAGCAAAAAATCCGACAAATTTTCCCCTAAAGAAAATTTGTCGGATTTTTATGCGTGTTGTTTTTTGCAAATTCCGAATGTGCTATAATTTTAACCACCATGAAAACCTCCGGCTCCTTCACCCTCATCTACGTACTGGGCTTCCTCTTCACCCTCCATGCCGCCCTCCCCGTCTATGTCAATTCTTCTTTTTTGAGCGTCTTTGCCAAAGAAGAAACCGTGAGCGTCCTCTACGCTTTCGCTTCCCTTCTATCCATTATCTTCTTTTTTGCCGTCCCCCGCTTTCTCCGAAAATACGGAAACGGCCAAGTAACATTCTTTTTTCTGATTTTGGAATTTCTTTCCATCTTCGCGTTGGCGACTTTTTCCGATCCGCTCATTCTGGTCATCGGATTTATCGGAAGTTTCACGGCAGGCGCCCTCATTACATTCAGTTTGGATATAATCCTGGAAAGCTCCTCGGAAAATAAATCAACCGGAAGCACAAGAGGAACGTTTCTTACGGTTGTAAACTTCGCTTGGGTTCTCTCGCCCATTATCATGAGCCTTGTCTTAAAGGATGGCGAGTACAAAAATATCTACTTTATCTCCGCCGCTCTCCTTATTCCCTCCGCTTTTTTCTTTTTCTTGAAGCTCCGCAATTTCCGCGATCCGGATTATCAAAACGTTTCTTTGCGGAAAACTTTTATCTCCCTCGGCGAAAGAAAAGACGTGCGAAAAATTTTTGTTGCAAACTTTATCCTTCAGTTTTTTTACGCTTGGATGGTTATTTACTCCCCTATATATCTTCACGAATACGCCGGTTTTTCATGGGGAGACATAGGAATTATTTTCACCATTATGCTCCTGCCGTTCATACTTCTCCAAAGGCCGTTGGGGAGAATAGCCGACAGGCTGTTGGGCGAAAAAGAAATCCTGATTTCAGGATTTGTCATTTCCGCGCTTTCTGTCGCCCTAATTCCTTTCATAACCGGGAAAAGCCTTATTGTTTGGGGAGGGCTTCTCTTCATAACCCGAGTCGGAGCTTCCATGATTGAAGTAATGAGCGAAACGTATTTTTTCAAAAAAATCGGCGATCGGGACGCCGGGCTCATCGGACTTTTCCGCACCGCCAGGCCTTTTGCTTACATCATAGCTCCCATCCTGGCCGTTACCCTCCTGTATTTCATTGACCTCAAATATCTTTTTCTTGTCTTGGGCGCGATAATGCTCTTCGGCATCCGCTACGGGCTTTCAATTAAAGATACGAAATGAAAAATTTCCAATATCCAATTTTCAATTTCCAATGAAATGGCAAAATTAAAACCCTTCTCCGCTAGCGGAGAAGGGTTTTACGCCTAAGACCTAAAAATCTTGGCGAATATCTTTTTAGCTCTTATTTTCCATGCACTTTTTTCAATTTATCTCCGTTCCTGCATGATTTCTTCATTATGCGTCATATTATCTTTTCCAAATAGTTCAATACTCTTTTTATCGCTCTCCTTCTTCATTTCATCCGACATTCTGTTCCAGTTTTTCCAAATCCTTTCCTGCTCATCAAAGGTGGGCTCTTTATGGACAAGCTCAATTCCAGTTTCCGCTCTCCACCTATGAACTGGGTCCTTTAGCAAAGACTCCGCTCGATCTCCGTAATTTTTCTTTATTTCTTTAATATTATATGGCCGTTTGTAGGATTTATCTTCCATATACTTTTTTATAACTATCAGCCTTCCCACACCAGGGACAATACCAAATTGTTTTTGCAGGAGGAGCATCGCCCACAGTCCACCATTTCTTGCATTTAGGGCAGGAAAAATGATGAAGTTTCTCAACAAATCTGGAGCTTTTCTTTTTCATTTTTTAAATTATTCCTTAAAAGAAATCGGCCACTCTTGATAAAGCGATACTATTCATTTCTTCGTCATTGTAATTATCAACATGAGAAGATACGCACAAAAAGACAATGATTGCGCCTTTCACTGCGAACCATACTCTCGGCCATTGATTCGGGCGCAAACCGGAATTCGGTATAACCAATTCAGCTTTCCAAAGAGTCCAAATGTCATTTTGAATAACGCGGTGAAGTTTAGCCGGAGCAACAATCTGCCGAGGATTGGCCGGATGAAACTGGATCTCGCACAATCTTTCAAAAGAGGAAAATCCTTCTCGTATAGTGCGAAATCGCTTCTCTAGAGAAGCGATTTCTTTTTGGATGTTATCATGATACAGAAATTGGATCATGGATCGCTAAAATCCGTTCCCCTATAAAAAGCTAATTCATATGGAATATCTTTTTTTAATTCAGTTCCCGCATAAGGAGCCTCGGCATGAGAAAGCTCCTCCAATTGTTTGCCGGTGAGACGGCCATATTTTAAAGCTACCCTATCAAGCATCTTTTTTTCCTCATCGCTTAAGGCGGCAAGATCAGGTTCGGCGAGACACTTATAAATTTCTGTCGCAATATATCCTTCTCTTTCTTTAGTTTCCTCAATCGCGATTATCTTTTTTTTATTCATTTCGGCCGTAATTTCTTCCAAAGCAGACGGAAAAGGCCCCATTGGAAGCGCGCGATAAATATCGCCGGTAATGGATTTTTGACTTTTTTCATACAAGTCAAAATCGGCAAAATACAGCAATTTCGCCAATTTTTTCTTTCCTCGCACTTCGCCTTTTAGCTTACGGCATAAGTACAAAATAGCATTTTGATACTTTTTTCTATTTAGAGCCATATGTCTATTATAACACTAAATAAGACAAAACAGGTCAAAGGAAGGTTGCGGTTGGATTTTATTTCTACCTTAAATTACTCGCCATTTTCAAGATAAAAAACCGTATCATTTTTTAAGGCCTCTAGGCATTTTGGCAATCTCTTTTTAAGTTTCTCGCTTAGGATAGGCAGAGCTTCGCCAGTCGGCAAAAATTCATCTCTCTCATGTCTCATAAAAAGAATTGGTCCGCCGAGTTTATAATGTACATTTCCCCCTAGTTCCTCTCTGATTTTTCTTTCAGCCACACTCTCCAGAGAGGCATTAAAATCATTTGCTCTTAACCTCCCGCCTGGAATATCCCAGTCCCCAAAACGATCTTTGGTAATAAGAAAATTACCTTTAGGATCAAGCAAGAAAATTTTTACAGCCACAAAATATGTATCTTTTCCTTCCATGGTATTTTTTATTTACTCGTTCGGACTGTCGGGAATTTCCTTCGCCTAAAACCTCGCCGTCGCTCGGTTTTGGCTAGGCACCGCCTCACGGTTTTTTCTACTGAAAAAACAACGCTCCGGCGTTCAATTCCCGGACAAAGCCAAAGCAGTTTGGCTTTTCAGCCCTCACTCCGCTTCGCTACGTTCGGGCTGCCGGGAATTGGTCACGAGTTACTAAATTTTTTGCTTCGTTTCACTCGCAAAAAATTAAGTACTCCCGACCCGGCCTCGTCTGCCTCATGATTACATTCGGCATGACTGCGGCTTTCAATTCCCGGTCGCAGAAGCAAGCAGTTGCTTCTGCTCATCCCTCACTCCGCTTCGCTACGTTCGGGCTGCCGGGAATTGAACCCGGGTCTCATGACCCCCAGCCATGAATAATACCATTATACGACAGCCCGTTATTTGGTTTTTAATTTCAAGCTAAACGATCTTAATTCTCCCTTTCCTAAAGGGAGTACCCCGTCCTCGGGGGAGGGATTTAAAATCCTCCGGCCGGATTACCGGCCACCTCCTTTAAGAAAGGAGGAATTAAAACCCGACACCATTATATCTTTTTTGCCTCCAGCATCATAAACACCGGAATTTCTTTGCGAGCTTTATTCTCGGCCGAAGCGCGGGGGCCAGGAAGGCTTTTTTTGTCCGAGTTCCACTCTTCCAGACGGGAAACGGCAAACCCTGATTTTTGAAGCGCTTTAAAATAATACTGCAAAGGGCGATGAAAAGAAAGGGTTCGTTATAGGCCATTAAAAAAGGTACCGTAATCGATACGGATAGGCCATAAATG
>CAYGHQ010000007.1:0-28257 GCA_964349845.1 uncultured Candidatus Saccharibacteria bacterium | reverse complement strand
TCTTTCTTGTTATTTAAATTTTTGACCACCGAACCTAAAGGCAAATTCAGATAAAAATCCTCTCCGCTTTTTCCGTGCATAGACTTCCCCATCCCGTTCGCTCCTTTTTCGGCGCGGAAATCTTTTTCGTTGCGGTATTTTGCAAGCAAGCTCAAATCGCGGACGGCGCGCAAATACACGCTCCCGCCCGCTCCTCCGTCGCCTCCGGCCGGACCGCCCCTATCCTTTCCTTTCTCGTGAAGCCACGAAGCAATCCCCCGTCCGCCGTCTCCGGCCTTGATATGGACTTTTAATTCATCTACAAACATTTAAGGTAAACATACCAACATACTAATGATACTAATTCAACGAATAACTACGAATAAATCCCTCCCCTCGAAGACTCGGGACTCCCTTTATTAAAGGGAGATTTAAATCCTCCTTTCTTAAAGGAGGTGGCCATTCTTATGGCCGGAGGATTTATTTGTAGCCATTAGTATCATTCGCATTATTCGTAGATTAGTATATTAATTTCTAAATGATAATACCCCAAAAACCGGAAAATAGATAGCGAGGATAGCCGAAAGGGCGGGACGCTTCGCGTCCCGCCCCTGTCCCCCTCAGACGAGGGGGACGCGAGTCCGCGAGCAGGGGGTGCTGATAAATTACACCACACTTTTCTCCAAAATAACGGACGCCTCCCATTAATTCTCCATTAATTCAATTCGGAATTCTTACCCTCTTATTTTAAAGAAATTTTAAGAGAACCGCCCAAAGCTGTCGCAAGATCTCTCATAAAAGAGAGGGTGGGATTGCCCCGGCCGGATTCCAGTCTTGAAATAGCTGATTGCTTTGTTCCCAATTTTTTCGCCAATTCTTTCTGACTCATATTCTTTTCAATCCGCCTTTTAATAACCGCTCTTATCAAAGCGTGTTCCGGCTCCAGCGCGTCATACTCCTTCTTGAATTCCGGATCCTTAAGCATTTTCTTCTTCAGAGAAGTCCAACTTTTGTAGTTTTTTAAGATGTTGTTCATAGTTATTAGAACCTATCTCATAAATAATGGCTAAGATAAACCTTCACAATTTCGTAGCGAGGATTGCAGATTTTTACGAAAGATAGACACCTCTCTTGAGTAAAAATCTGCAATCCGCAGTAGAAATTTGAAGGTTTAGCTAGCCAAGTAACATGAAATGTTTTCTTTTCTTTCTGCGGTTATTTATGAGATAGGTTCTAATATAACTTATAAGTTATATACTATCAAACTCCTTTAATCTCTGCAAGGTTACATCCAATTCCCTCTCCGGAATTCTGGTTGTTTTTTTGACAAACCCATGCAATAGGAATATTGCGCCCTTATAGAACGTATAGAAAATACGGACTTTCTGTTTTCCACCAATCCGAAGTTCGAACAAATTTTTCTTTATTTTTTTGCAGTGCGGCATCATCAAATCCTCCCCAAACTCCTCCAATAGGTCGAGAGATTCTGTTACTTTTGTGCGCGCTGGCTTCTGTAGCGTACTAATAAATTCCTCAACATCTGTATAATAGCGAATCTCTGTCATAAGCTTATAAATTATATCTCGCCTTTTCTTCAAAAACCACACCACACTTTCCCCCAAAATAACGGACGCCTCCCCATTAACTCACTCCCCTTTGATAACCACCTGTGTCGCTGGTGATAGAGAAATTTTCTATGTTAATGTATTGTAACGCGTTAATGTTAAATCCGTGCAAAATTTTTGCTTGGCGGTTAGAGCCTTGAAAAGTAATTTTATTACCAGCTGTGCCGGAATTTTTTAGAATTACCTGCTCGTTGTATTCGCCTGGTAAAACTATGACAGTATTTCCAGCTACTGCCATATCTGCAGCTTTTTGAACAGTTCTAAATGGTGATGTTTGAGTTCCTGGGTTTGTATCTGAACCATTAGTGGAAACATATAACATATTTCCAGATGGCGGAAGATTTTCTGGGGGAGGAGTAGTGGTATTCGCTGGAGTAGAAACCGTAAATGTAGAATCGTGAGACGAAACATTTCCAGCGGCATCATAGGCGGCAACGGAATATAAGTACTGGAACGAAGGAGAAACAGTTGTATCGGAATAGCTGTTGGTATCGCTTGTAGCTATCTGGACGCTGTTTCTGTAAATTATATAGCCTGTCACTGCCACATTATCTGTACTTGCATTCCAAGATAGATTGACTTGAGTTGAAGAAACAGTAGAAGCTGTGATATTAAAAGGGACCGAAGGGGCATCTGTATCTCCCGCCGGAGGAAGTGTGCCACCTCCTGAGCCAGTATCTTTATATATGTCTAAAATTTCAGAAACCGAGAGTGCCCGATTATACATCCTCATATCATCCATATTTCCTCTAAAATAGTGTCTTGGATCTACTCTTGTGTCAGCGCCAATTGATGTTTTTCTGTCCGCAGCATCATCTCCATCCCATAATGTGTTGAACGCTACATCAGTAGCCGTGCCTATAGAAATACCATTTTTAAATATTTTTAAAGTTTTTGTCCCGCCATTCCAAACCAAAGCTATATGCTGCCAAGTGTTAGTTGCTAATGTGCCTGCAGATGTTGTTAAAGTAATACGCGTGGTTCCATCGCTTACCCGTCCAACCCAACCGCTGGCAGATTGGGCGAGATAATATACCGTGGCATCTGCACTGTTTAATGAACTTCCGCGAATTATAATATCACCTGGATTTGATGTGTTATTAAGAGGATACGCCCACGCAGTAAAAGTGAAAGCATTACTGTTATTCATGGCTAGAGATGAAGGAGAGTTAAGATTTACATAATCATTCACCCCGTCAAACCGTAACCCCTGCCCGATCTTGCCTCTGGTTACAGCTGTGGAGGTGGAGGTAAAGCCCGACATGTAGCCGGTATTATTATTCCCGCTCCGGTCCCGGACATTGTTTTTCATGTCCTTTGATTCAAACGTCCACCATCCTACAAGGCCGCGAGAAAGATCTCCGGGAGAGAAAGAGGAGTTAAATTTTGATGTTCCAATGTTGTAGAGTTCTTTGATTTCCGAGGCCGACAGCGCGCGGCTGTAAACGCGGACATTATCAATAACGCCGTCAAAAGTAAAGTCACTTCCTGATCTATTGCCAATAAATACATTGGTTGTTCCAGACACTGGAATGCCGCAGTTTCTGGTCATACTGGCATAGGTTGTGTCTCTTACTCCATTAATGTATAAATCACATTGACCAGCGCCATTTCTTATGGCAGTCACAAAACTCCATTTATTTAGTATTATGGCGTTAGCTGCGGACTGATAGCCGGTGCTGTTGTTATCGCTAGAAAATGAAAGCTTATTACCTGTCGCAAAAACTTGAAATCTAACTTTTCCATTATTTATTATCTGCCCGCCTCCACCCTCCCCAAAACTTCTGGGATAGATCCATGCGGAAAAAGTGCTGGTACCAACAGTGATAAAATCACTGCTAGTATTTATTCTATCATTCACCCCATCAAACTTTAACCCCTGCCCGATTTTGCCTTTGGTAACAGCTGTGGAAGTGGAAGTAAAGCCGGACATGTAGCCGGTGTTGCCGAGGCCGGAGCGGTCGGCGACGTTGTTTTTTAAATCCTTACTATCAAAAGTCCAGTGGCCCACCAAACCTTTAGTTAAATATTTGGATTCGGGAGAAGAAGAATTAACAGTAGAAGCGAGGGAAGTATTGAAAGATACTAAAAATCCCAAAAAAAATAGAATAGCGAAAATCTGTAGGACTTTAAGTCCTACATCCGATGTAGGACTTAAAGTCCTACAGATTTTTGCGGGCCATTTCATAATTTTTGTTTAGTGGAAAATCCGTAGGACTCAAAGTCCTACGGATTTTTAAATTATCCAGTTCAAAATCGTCTTCATAATTCCAATTTCTTCCTTCAATAAAATCCCTTGAAAAACTTTTAAAATCATTTGGTCCGTCAAAAATTTCATCAATAATTTCCCTATCAATTATCGGAGATTTTTTTACTCCTGTATAGTCCCCTAGACTACAATAGGGATAGCTGCCCGCCCACTCATACGCCTTATCAAATTCAGAGCATGCTTTTTCGTACCCTCCCGAATAAAGGTCAAAGGAATTTTTTACTTGTATATAAGAAGTCACACGCCTCAAATAAGCATCATCTTCAACTGTCTTTGATTTGTAAGAACCCTGGAATAAACTTCCCCTCTCTTTGTATTTGGCGTTGAAATGATTTGACATCCCAGACCCAAGTTTCTGCATAAATTTTGCAATGCCGCCGTCAGTTACCTCTTTAAGAAGAAGATGAAAGTGGTTATCTAAAAGGCAAAAAGAAAGAACTTTGACAATAGGCCTCCTCTCCGGCCAGTTCTCCAGGCGAAGAAAGGTATTTGCCATACTGTGATCCATAAGTTCCCTGTACCAGTTTTCCGGCATACAAAAGACATCATTGAAATGAAAAAGCATCAATAAAAATCGCCAGCGGTCCCCATCATCCCGAACGATAGACAGGCCCCGGCCTCCCCGCTTAATCACATGAACAAAATTTCCAACTGTAAAAGGTTCTCTCATAATTTCTGTAGGACTTAAAGTCCTACAATTTTAACTCAAAAGGGCGAGGGTGGCGAGGGAGAGGGCGCCTTCCTTGGTGCGGGCGACAGCGAAAAAGAGCTTGTTGTGGCAGAAAAGTGCGTCGGGGACGCCGGTGATTTTCTGCAATTCTTCATCCCTTTTTCCCGCCCAGCTTGCCGGAAAGTTTTTGCGATTTTTGAATGAAAAAATATCTTCTTTGACCGCTTCCGCTTCCCACCTTTCCCTGTCTTTTGACGGCTCAATGGCGAAAAGAGGTTCGGGGAATTTATTCAAAACATTTAGCCACGGGTAGTTGTCGTCCATTACGATAATTTTTTTGTCGGGGGCGTTCTCATAGGCTTCTTTGACTTTAGCCTCCCCTTCCAACTCGTCCGCAACCGCTTTGATTTCCCTTTCAATTATTTTTCTCGCCCACGGGATAAGCTCGCGGAAAATATCGTCGCGATTTTTATCTTTTTCTTTCCAAGTGGGATTTTGGCGGAAAATGACAGTCCCGATGGTGTATGGGTAGGCGTCGGCGAAAATAGGTTTGAGCTCGCCGACTCCGTTGTCCATGGAGTCAATGGGACTTACCAAGCGATTGTCAATCTGGAGAAAAATCCTCCGGCTCGCAGACTCGCCACCTCCTTTAAGAAAGGAGGAATTAAGACCTTGTTGCATTAAATCTCCCTTTATTAAAGGGAGTCCCGAGTCTGCGAGGGGAGGGATTTTAAAATCCTCCGCCCCGCCAAGGGGAACACCGCCATTTAACACTTTTTCAATTATTTCCTCTCCGAAACGCTTCCACACCAGTCCGAAAGAGGCGTAAGGGATACCGTTCTCGCGCTCCCCCGCCCCGCCTTCCTGATGATGGTCAAAATTTTTTTCTCCGTCGGATAGCCCGCCCACGTCAAAAACATAATCGCCTGTTTTTATAATTTCCGGATCGCGCGAGCGGATGATTTCAATATTGCCGTCAAAGAGAATGGAGAAAAGCGCCCCGGAGAAAACATCGTCGGGGTGGAAGGAACCGCTATGAGTCACGATACGGACAAGATTAGACATTAAAAATTAACCTAATTGACCTAATAAAATCCCTCCCCTCCTGCCTGAGGAGGGGTGTCCCGGCTTTGCGGGACGGGGTGGTGGGAGAAAATGGTCAGTGGAATCTTTCTCCCACCCCTCTTGCTGGAGTACCAGCTTTCTCCCCTCAGGCAGGGGAGAAGGAGAGAACCTAAAAAAAGGGTCTTGTTTGGAAATTTATTTCATCTTCTCTTTGAGCTCCTTGAGCTCATTCTCTATCTTCTCCAGCTTATTATTCATTTTAACCAAAAGATTTTCTTCGGCGCGGATTTCTTCTTCGGTTTTTTCTACGAGCTTTTTCTCTTTCTTGAGCCCTGAAAGAACAATGCGGTCGGATATGAAGAAGGAGACGAAAAGTCCGGTAACCATTAGGATAACGCTTGAGATTGCCAAAGACGCGTAACCGAACATAAATTCGTACGTGTCAGCCACATCCCAAACGCCTTTCCAAAAAAGAACGACGGCAACGCCTCCGATAAAAGAGTATAAAAGCGGATAATGGGAAAGCTTCCCGCGAACGCGGTCTTCAAGTTTGTCAAAGAAACGAATGACTTTGTATAGCATAAAAATGTTTTTTCGTCTTTTCCTACGGGAACTGCACACCTTAGTTCAAAAATCCTCCGCCTCGCAAAGCCTCGGCACCTCCTTTAAGAAAGGAGGATTTAAATCTCCCTTTTTTAAAGGGAGTGGCCGGTACTCCGGCCGAGGGATTTATTTGGATTTTGACATTGATTATAATCTTCTCTGTGCCCTCGCGATATTCTTAAGATACCTTATATTCTAAACCCTCTCCAAAAAAATTCCTAACAGACACGGATCATTTTAAATTTTTATTTTTCAATTTTGCATTATTTATCAGCCACGAGCTGGACTGCACTTTGCCCCCGGCCCCGATATTGTAACGCATTTCTATGCCCATTTCTTCACAAAGATAAACCTCGGGCACAGGATCTCCATCCGGTTTGCGGTCTCCCCCGTTGGCAAAAACATGCGGACGGATTTTGCGGAGAGCTTCGCAGACGCTCATATCTTCCGGATTTTCCGGATGCTCGGTTAAAATAACTTCATCAACCGCCTCAAAAGCCTCAATAACTTCTTTCCTCTCCGCTTCCGGCATAAAAGCAAATCCTTTCTTTTTGCGGAGCCAGTTGTCGTTATTTAAAATGACGATAAGTTTATCTCCCAGTTTCTTGGCTTCGTTGAACATCCGGACATGGCCGATATGGACGGGATCAAGCCCGCCACTGACCGCGACGACCGTTCTTTTGCGTTTAGAGACTTTAATGAGTTTTTTAGTTTTCTTTTTCATATCTAAAAATAGGGGGAAGACAGAAGGGCACCTTCTGCGAAGTCGGAGAGCAGAAGGTGCCCTTCTGTCTTTTTCTTATCTTAAATTTTATTCCAGAAATCTCTGGAGATGCCAGCCTGACGCAAAATTTCCGCCAAAAGGTGAGCAGAAATATCGCCATGGTGAGGATTTGGAATCCTTACTTTTAAAGATCCTTTAGACATAAATAAATGACGACCCCCGACGAAGGGGCCATCAAATCCACACCTTTTCATCTTAAAAACAAGCGTTCTTAAAGAAACACTTTTAAGCATAAACTTTGCGATTACGCGAAGATGAATAGGATAGACCCGGCACTTTTTCCCCTTTCCTGATTTTTACAATAATCCAACCCTCTATCACTTCTTTTAAATCCTCTCTACAATGTTCAAGCGTTTTAGCGTTCGCCCATATCCCCCTAAACCCCTTTATTTCGCCAAAATAGCTTCCATCGCCAAGGATTTTATAAGAGGCTTTATTTAATTGTGATTTTATAAAGGAAGAAATCATATTATATTTATACCACAAATTTGAGAGAAAAGTCACTACTTCCCATGGCATTTTTTATACTTTTTTCCGGAATTGCACCAACAGGGATCATTTCTTCCAATTTTGGAGTTAGGGGCGGGCGAAGTGGTGGCCGGTTTTTCCGGCGTAGCAACGCCGGAAAAACCGGCCACTGATTTCGCCTGCCCGCCATCGCTACGCGGAGACGTTAGCAGGCGGGCTTGCGCCCTTATTTCATTCATCTGCCTAACTTGTTCGCTCCGGCCTTTTATCATATCCACATCCAAATTCGGCAAAATCCGCAAAATCTGCTCGTCCACAGAAACTTCCATATCTTTAAACATCCGGAGTCCTTCTCTTTTGTATTCAACCAAAGGATCGCGCTGGCCATAGGCGCGCAAGTTCACGCTCCCCCTCATGTAGTCCATCACTTCCAAATGCTCCACCCAAAACATATCTATAGTCTGGAGGATTACTTGGCGGGCGATTTTGAAAAATTCGGCATCGCCCAAAGCGGAGCGTTTTTGGGAAAGTTTTTGAAAAAGAGCAGTGTCCCTTCCCCCCTCAGTCGAGGAGGGATTGAGGGAGGAGGTGTTAAAATTCAACTCCCCTCCGCCTTGCCCCGAAGAATTTGATGGGGCTTCGGCACCTCCCCTCGTCTGAGGGGAGGAAGAAGACGAGGAAACCTCCTCCAAAAACACTCCCACCTCCTCATCCGTCCCCAAAAGAATTTTCCGCCTCTTTTCGTAAATAATTTTCCTCTGATGATTCAAAACGTCATCGTATTCCAAAACATGCTTTCTGGCGTCAAAATTAAAACCCTCAATTTTTGTCTGCGCCGTTTCAAGCGAGCGGGTAATCATCCGGTTTTCAATCGGCTCGTCTTCGGGGATGCCAAACCGCCCCATCAAATTTTTGATAGTGTCCGAAGCGAAAATCCTCATAAGCGAATCTTCAAGCGACACGAAAAACTGCGTCTCGCCCGGATCGCCCTGACGCCCCGATCGCCCGCGGAGCTGATTGTCAATTCTTCTCGCCTCGTGCCTTTCCGTTCCCAAAACAAAAAGCCCGCCCAAATTTTTGACCTCCTCCGATAATTCGGGAGTGGTTGGATTTCCGCCGAGCTTAATGTCCACCCCCCTTCCGGCCATGTTTGTCGCCACCGTAACCGATCCCTTTCTTCCAGCCTGCGCCACAATTTCTCCTTCTTTTTCCGCGTACTCCGGCTTGGCATTCAGCATGGTGTGAGCCACCCCTTCGCTCCGCAAATATTTCCCCAGCAACTCGTTTTTTTCAATGGAAACGGTGCCGAGCAAAACAGGCTGGCCTTTTTTCTGCAGTTCTTTCACTTTCCGCGCGATCGCTTTAAACTTTCCAGTTTCCGTCTGGAAAATCAAGTCGTTGTGATCTTTTCGCTGTACAGACTTATTCGTGGGCACGGCGATCGTGTCCACCCCGTAGACTTTGTAAAATTCCTCGGAAGAAGTGAGCGCCGTCCCCGTCATTCCGGCCAGTTTTTTGTAGAAGCGGAAATAATTCTGGAAAGTGATGGAGGCCATTGTCCGCGATTCTTTCTGGACGGCCACTCCTTCCTTCGCTTCAATCGCCTGATGCAAGCCTTCCGACCATCGTCTTCCGGGCTGGAGGCGTCCGGTAAATTCGTCCACAATTATTACTTCTCCGTCTTTAATCACGTATTCTTTGTCTTTTTCAAAAAGAGCTTTGGCGCGGACGGCGGTCTCCAAATGATGCACGTATTTAATCCCCTTTTCTGTGTAAATATTTTCCACGCCAAGTTTCTTTTCTGCTTTTTCAATGCCCGCGTCCGTCAAAGTAATGGCTTTTAATTTTTCATCCACTTTGTAATCCTCGTCTTTTTTGAGAGTCGTGGCGATTTTGGCAAAAGTGCCATACAAATCTTCCGACTCCACGGTCGGCGCGGAAATGATAAGCGGAGTTCGAGCCTCGTCAATTAAAATAGAATCCACCTCGTCCACGATGGCGAAATTGTAATCTCTCTGGCGGAGATCTTTTTCGGAATAAGCCAAATTGTCGCGAAGATAATCAAAGCCGAACTCGTTGTTCGTGCCGTAAGTGATGTCGGCATAGTAGGCTTCCCTGCGAGAGCACGGCTTCAAAAACTCGTGAACAACTTTGAACGACCCCAGCTCGTCCCGCTTTTTGTCCAGGGTGGTTTCTTGCTTCCTTCCCCCCTCAGTTGAGGGGTGAGGAGCGAAAACTTGGAGCTCCGCAAGACTCTTTCGATTGAAAAACGGAGCTGCGAGGGCCGAAGACTGGACAGCCCCTGTAAGGGGACTGTGGGGGGAGGTGTTTGTTTCCTCCCCTCCTCCCCTCTTTTTGTCTTCCTCCTCCCCTGCCCGAGGGGAGGTGCCGAGGCCTTGCGAGGCGGAGGGGTGGGAGGAGTCGTTCGCGGAATTTTCTCCCACCCCCCTCCTCGAAGACTCGGATCCCCCCTCAGGCAGGGGGGATGGGGAGGAGATATCATACAAAAAACTCGCCTCATGATTTACCACCGCCACAGACATCCCGAGCGCGCTATATATCTGCCCCATCCACACCGCGTCTCTTCTTGAAAGATAATCATTAACCGTAACCACGTGCGCCCCTTTCCCTTCCAAAGCGTTTAGATAAACAGGCAAAGTGGCAACCAGAGTTTTTCCTTCTCCCGTCCTCATCTCCGCAATATTTCCTTTATGGAGAATTATGCCCCCCAAAAGCTGGACATCAAAATGGCGTTCGCCCAAAGTCCTGCGGGACGCTTCGCGGACAACGGCAAAAGCCTCCGGCAAGATATCGTCCAGAGTTTCCCCTTTTTTTATTCTTTCTTTGAATTCGGCTGTTTTTCCTTTAAGCCCCTCATCCGACAGAGCTTTGATTCCCTCTTCCAGAGAATTGATTTTCTCCACAATGGGCTGGAACTTCTTTATTTTCGCTTCGTTTCCGTTCCCGAACAGCTTTTTTAGTCCTTCTAGCATATGGGTATATTAGCATAAAAAATTAATACTGGAATACTAAGATGGTGGCAAATACTGAAATATCAAAAAATTAGGACTTACGCGTTTGGTCTTAATTCTCCCTTTTTTAAAGGGTGAGGAGCGACAACTGGAAGCTCCGCAAGACCTTTTGAGATAATTTCTTAATTATCCAAAAGGTATACAGCTTCTGTAAGAAGTCCCGTCTGCGGGGAGGGATTTAAAGGCTTAAAATCCTCTGTCCCGCCCCGAATTATGCGGGACACCTCCTTTAAGAAAGGAGGAATTTAAATCAAACGCGTAAGTCCTAAAAATACTGAAGAATACTGAGATGCTGGCAAATTGATAGAAAACTTGGAGAAATCGAAAGGCCGGAATTCGCGGAGCGAATTCCGGCCACCTCCTGCCATCTTTAATGAATAATTTTTTCAATAGCGAGGGCGTATTCTTTAAAATCAGAAAATCCTTCGCGAAGAGTTTTAATAAAGAGAGGACGAGATAAAGATTCGTATCTATGAACAACTCGATTGCGAAGCCCAACCACAGGAGCAAGCTTAAGGGCAAAGTCTTTGGAAAGAATGCCGTTTTCTCCAAGAATTCTGAATGTGCTTTGAAGATCTTCATCGGCTTTTAAATTCATCTGCCTGATGATGTGCACATTGCTATCTACCATAGAATCAACAATGAGCTGAAACAAGCGTTCGGCCGTGTGGTAATTCCTGAAATTATTAAGGATAGCGTCATCAGAATCCTTAAGAAGAATAGAAAGCTCCCCCATCGCCTCTTCAATATTCTTAAGCTTTTTTAAAATTAAGACATTATCTATAGGCATAAATTTAAAGATTTGCCAAACGGCTTTTAATATTTTTAATTTCCGCTTGATAAAGAGGCAGAGTTTCTTGATAAGTCCGAAGAGCGTAAAGATAAATTTCAGTAAAGAGTCCGGGAAAACTCTCGTAAAGAACTTTGCCTTCTTTCGTTATCTGCCGAAGAAGAAGCGGGGAAGCATTTCTTATTGAGGATATATCCACAACATGATCTTTAAAAATTTCCGCAAGATCGGTCGCAAGATTTGCTTCTTCTAAAAGACTTAGATAGTTTTGTCCAAGATAAGCAATATCGTAATCGCTTTTAGAGGAAAAATCTCCTCTTCCCCTTGAACCGAATAATGCTAAAATCCGCAGGTTGTATTTTCCCGCGATTTCTCCGATTTTTTCTTTTTGCCTTAACGAAAGAGTCATAAAAACATAATACCATTTTTTTAAGCAGAAACAAAGGACGAAAAAAGCCGGAATTCGCTCCGCCCCGTTAGAGAGTTATCATTTACAAAACTTACTAGTTTTGTGTCATTCCCGTGAATACGGGAATCCAGAAATCCTAAAAAGATAACTCTCTAACGGGGTCCGCGAATTCCGGCCTTTTGTCTTAATTCTCCCTTTAAAAAAGGGAGTGGCCATTCTTATGGCCGAGGGATTTTTCTTCCTCTCCCCCTCCATCTCCCCTGCCCGAGGAGGGCTCCGTCTTCGGTGGGTGGTGGGAGTGAGGGTGGAGTTGGAGGGGGTGTAACAAACAATGGGCATCATTGCTCTCCCGCCTGCCATCGCTGTGCTCCGGCATTGGCGGGCAGGCCGACCCTCGCAATGATGCCCATTGTTTGTTCAATTCCACAGACTCACATTTGTTCACACTTTATTTCAAAAGAGACAATATGTGTTTGATATATTCGTCATAATCTCCAATATCCTTTCTCAAGATTTCCACAAATACAGCCGGCTTAACATCTTCGTATTGATGAACGATGCGATTGCGAAGTCCTACCGACTTGCTGATTTTTAAAGAAAAATCTTTTGGCAAAACGCCCTGTTTCCCCAGAATTACAAAAGTGCTTTCAAGATCGTCGGGAACACTGAAATTGCCCTCTTTGATAAGGTGATGGTTAATACTTATCGCATAATCAACAATTAACTGAAAATATCTTTCCAACGAAGCCAAGTCCTTGTCTGAATGCAGTATCTCCTCATCAGAAATTTTAAGACCCTCCTTGATTTTATCAAGGTTTTCTTTCAAGAGGCCGATTTTTGATATTATAAACGCTTTTTCAATAGGCATGTTAGACGCCATATTCTTTGCATAGGCGAGCGAATTTTAAGTCATAAAGAAACATATTTTCTTCTAGACGCTTAAGAGAATAAGAAAAAAAATTGGGGAAGGTTAAAACATTATCGGTAAACAGCACTTTCGCTTTTTTCATAATTTCATACATGAAAACCGGAGAAGTTTTGTTTAGATGCACAACATCAACAGCTTCCGTACCAAAAAGCGGCGCCAGCTCCGCGCCTAAGGATAATTGATCGCGAAAAGAAAGCGGCTCTTTTCTGACATAAGCAATATCCGCGTCGCTTTTTTTCCTTGCTGTTCCATCCGCGCGGGAACCGAAAAGAACAATCATGTTTATTCCATAATTGCCCGCCAGCTCACGGGATTTTTCTTTAATTTTTTCTATATCCGCCATATAAACAATAATACCATTTTTTTAAGCAGAAACAAAGGCTATAAAGGCCGGAATTCGCTCCGCCCCGTTAGAGAGTTATCATTTACAAAACTTACTAGTTTTGTGTCATTCCCGTGAATACGGGAATCCAGAAATCCTAAAAAGATAACTCTCTAACGGGGTCCGCGAATTCCGGCCTTTTTCCCTCCCCCTCCATCCCTCCTGCCCGAGGAGGGATGCCGAGTCTGCGAGGCAGGGTGGTGGGAGAGAGGGTGGAGTTGGAGGGGGTGCTGAAAAAACTACACCACAAGAAAGTGAAAAATATCGGACGACTCCCCATTAATTCTCGACTCCCCATTAATTCTCAAGGCGAGGGATTTTGTGAATTTAAAAAACCACACCACATTTTTTTGAAAATAATGGTGACTGACCCCATTAACATTAACCTCCCATTAACCTCCATTAACCTTTGACCCCATTAACCTTACAGTTTTTGTCTTCCTCCTCCCCTGCCTGAGGGGAGGTGTCGGTACTCCGACGGAGGGGTGGGAGAAAGTAACCACCAAACATTCTCTCCCACCACCCCTGCTCGAAGACTCGCTCTTCTTACAGAAGCTGTACACCTTGCGGACAATTCAGAAATTGTCTCGCAAGGTCTTGCGAAGCTCCCTTAGGGTCGCTTCTCACCCTCCTCAGGCAGGAGGGGAGGGGGAAAAGACCTACTTCCCCATCAAATAGAGCTGTTTGATTTCGGAGGGGGAAAGCGCGCGGCCTGCCCCGTTAGAGAGTTAACATTTATTAAACAGGTTACTAAAAATTATGCCTTGTCCTAATACCGTAAAGTATCACTAAAAATTATCCATAACTCTCTAACGGGGTGAATAGATGCGAACCAAAAACATCACTTACCCATAAGATAGAGTTGCTTAATCTCGCTCGGAGATAATGCTCTGTTGTAGATGCGGACGTCGTCAAGGGAGCCAGTAGAAACACGAGTAGAGCTTATGGCATTACTGCCAATTTTTAATGAGGAAAAAGCATTTAAGGTCGCGACAACATTATTACAAACACGTGTTCCGTTAATATAGAAATTTTGTAATGTTCCATTAAATGTTCCCGTTAAAAGATACCATTTGTTTGCAACTAAACCACTATATAACCCACAACCACTATAACCTTGGGTGCCAATTACAAAAGTTAATTGACTATTAAACTGTCCTATTCCCGCTGCGTCATATGTTTGATTAGGCACAAAAACAATATCCTCCACACTTCCGGCCGTATTGACAAACGCTGGTTTAAACCAAACGCTAATTGTCAAAGGAGCATTGGCGGAAAATGAACTAACAGAGGTAATATTCACACAATCATCCACCCCATCAAACTTCAGCCCCTGGCCGAGTTTGCCCGCTACCTGCGCGGAGGAGGTGGAAGTAAAGCCTTTCATGTAGCCGGTGTTGCCGAGACCGGAGCGGTCGCGGACATTGCGGGCGAGGTCTTTGCCGTCAAAAGTCCAGTGGCCGACGAGGCCGTCGGTTAAGGAGGTGGCTTTGGTGGAGGGGGTGATATTCAATTTCTCCTGCCCCATTTGGTAGAGGGATTGGATTTCGGAGGGTGAAAGCGCTCTATTATATATGCGGACGTCGTCAATAAGTCCGATAAACCAAGCGTCATTATTCCCGCGCTCTCCTATGTGAAGCGCTAAACCGTTATCTACATATTGCGAAGCTGGAATACCCGTCGTATTTCGTCCGATAGATACGCCATTCTTGAAAATTTCTAATGATACAGAGGGAGTAAAAACGGCTACATAATGATTCCAAATTGTTTCATTATGTAAGTTACTCACCGCCAGAGAAACCACTTCAGTAGAGCTGGTTGCAATATTTAAATTTACGTCTTGATCACTATCAATCCCAAGAGAATACCCCCTATCACCAGTACTACCCAGTGTTCCCACCCCGCCACCCGTAGCGCTTTTCCCTTTACCCTTAAACCAACCGGAGATTGTCATTGCTCCTGCAGGTTTAAAAGAAGAGTTGTTGGGAATATTCACATAATCATTCACCCCGTCAAATTTCAGCCCCTGGCCGATTTTTCCACGAGTGACAGCAGTGGAGGTGGAGGTAAAGCCTTTCATGTAGCCGGTGTTGCCAAGACCGGAGCGGTCGGCGACATTGCGGGCGAGGTCTTTGCCGTCGAAGGTCCAGTGGCCAACCAGTCCGGAAGAAAGAGAACCTGCTTTATTATCAGACGTAACCCCTATTTTTTCCTGACCGGTTTGGTAGAGTTGGGTGATTTCGGAGGCGGAAAGAGCGCGATTATAGACGCGGACGTCGTCAAGCTGTCCATTAAAATTATACCCTCCGCCGCCAGACTGCAATGACCCAATTGCAGTATTTAAAGGAAAGGCTGAAGCGCCAATACTGCCAGAGCTTCCAGACTGAACTCCATTAATATAAATACTTCCCGTTCCATTACTTAACCTGATAGCACAAGCGTGATACCACTGGTTAGTTGTAAGGGAATTATTAGCAGAATATATTACCGAACTGCCTCCATTATTAGTCAACACTAAGCGGTTTCCGTCGCTGTAAGGTCCAAAGATAAAAGAATTATCACCCACAATCGCTTGCCAAGAAGACAAACTTCTAGTATTAATCCAAGCACAAATAGTGGCATTATCTGACCCGATAATATTAGTTGAAATAGCTATCCTGTCATTGGAGCCGTCAAACCGTAACCCCTGCCCGATTTTGCCTCTGGTAACAGCCGTGGAGGTGGAGGTAAAGCCCGTCATATAGCCGTTATTATTATTCCCGCTCCTGTCTTTAACATTATTTTTCAGATCTTCGCCGTCAAAAGTCCAGTGGCCGACGAGGCCGTCGGTTAAGGAGGTGGCTTTGGAGGAAGGAGAGGATTGGAAGCGGACGGAGGCAAAAGCGGAAACGGGAAGCAGAAAAACTGAAATTAGAAATAACAAAGGACAGATGGGCACCATCTGCAAGACAGTATGCAAGAAACGAGACAGATGGGCACCATCTGCTCGGGGACTTGCAGATGGTGCCCATCTGTCTTCAATCTTCGTTGTCAATTTTAAGTTCATCGGATAAAAAATCTTCATCAAATTTTCCCATAGAATCTTTGTAATTTTCAATAGATTCAAAATGCTCCAAAACCAAGTCTTTACTACACAGTGTCCCCTTTCTCAATCCTAAATAGTCAAGATAACTGCTGTAGGGATAATTTCGGAGATCGGAAACCAGTTTTGCTTTTAACGGGTTCCCGTGAATGTAATATGTAAGCCACATAAGTTGTTCGTCCGATTCTACCAACACAGCCTTGAATTGATCCTGAAAAAGCGAGCCGATCCGTTTATACTTTTTATTATAATACTTTGAATAGCTTGTGCATAATTTTTCCATAAGCGCGCTTATAGGCAAGCCAGTATTTTGCAAAATACATAGATGAAAATGGTTGGGCATAAGACAGTATGTCAAAAGATCAAATGCTCCTTCCGGAAGTTTAGTGGGAATATATCTTCTTCCTTTTTCAATAATTAAGGAGGGGAAAAGAATCTCTTTCAGTCTTCGGAGAAAAAAGAAGAAATCTTCTTCGGCAGGGAAAATATTCATTTTCCCCACTCCGCGGTTGTAAAGATGGTATGTAGAACCCGGCGCAAATTGTTTGTAATCCCGATTATTCATAAAGATGAGACAGATGGGCACCATCTGCTCGGGGACTTGCAGATGGTGCCCATCTGTCTTCCCAGATTGTAATTATACCGCGTGTACGTGAAGACAAAAAACAATGGGCATCATTGCGAGGTCGGCCTGCCCGCCAATGCCGGAGCACAGCGATGGCAGGCGGGAGAGCAATGATGCCCATTGTTTTTTTGTTTTTTACACATATTCCACTTCCCTTTCCAAAATGATTCCGGTTTTTTCAAGGACGCAGGCGACGGCTTTTTCGGCGAATGATTTGATTTCGGAAGCGGAGGCGGAGCCGTAATTTACGAGAACGAGCGCCTGGTTTTCGTAAAGGCCGGCGTCCCCTTCCCGCGCGCCCTTTAGATTGCAGGCTTTGTCCAAGAGCCAGCCGGCGGAGATCTTTATTTTGTTTTTTCTGACAGGATTTGCCGGACAGTCGGGGAATTTTTTCTTGAATTCTTCATATTCTTTTTTGGAAATTATGGGGTTTTTGAAAAAAGATCCGGCAGTGCCAAATTTATCAAGAGGAGGGAGTTTGCGGGAGCGGATGGAGAGGATGGCGTTACGTAAATCACTCAAATTAGGAAAAATCCCTCCCCCATAAGAATGGGTACTCCCTTTAGGAAAGGGAGAATCAGATATTGGAGGCTGGGTTTCCTCCCCTCCTGCCTGAGGAGGGGAAGTGAGGTCTTCCGAACAGGGGTGGTGGGAGAGATTTTCAACAATACTTTCTCCCACCCCCCTCGCTCGAAGACTCGCTGTCCCCCCTCGGGCAGGGGGGATGGGGAGAGAAGAAAAATACGCGGAGATGTCTTTGTAGGAGGTTTTGAGGGTTCCATTTTTTTGGAGAGAGAAAGTAGCGGAGAGGATGATGAGGGGAGATTGGGATACTAGGATATTGGAAAATACTGGGGAGGGGGCTTCCTCCCCTCCTGCCTGAGGAGGGGTGTCCTGGCCCTGCAGGACGGGGTGGTGGGAGTGAATATCTGTGGTAGCTTTCTCCCACCCTTCCGCCTCGCAAAGCCTCGGCACCTTCCCTCGGGCAGGGAAGGAGGAAGAAAATTCTTGGGGAGGGGAGGAAGAGAAATCTTTAAAAATACTGCTTCGGTAGGAGAAGGCGCAGTTTTTGGCGGGGATTATGCCGATCTCGCCGGTTTCGATATTGAGAGCCTCCACGGAGGAGACGCATTCGGAGATTTCGGCGCCGTAGGCGCCGATGTTCTGAAAAATCGCTCCCCCGACAGTCCCCGGAATTCCCGAAAGATTTTCCAGCCCGTACAAACCTTTCTCCACGCACAAGGAAACAAGATAATCCCAATTTTCTCCGGCGCCAGCCGTTACTTCCACGCTGTTCTTTTTTTTGCCTTGCTCGTTAAACTCAATCCCCAAAATTTCCATTTTGATGACAAGCCCGCGGAAGCCTTTGTCGGAAACCAAAATGTTGGAGCCTCCGCCCAGGATGAAGATGGGCGCTTTTTTTTGCTTGGCAAAAAAAAGCGCTTCCTTCAATTCCTCCAAACTCTGGACACGGCAAAAATAGTCGGCCTTTCCGCCGATTTTAAAAGTGGCAAATTCAGATAATGGGATGTTTTTTTCAATAAGCATAATAAAAATATTGGGAAATATTAAAGAATACCGGGGAATACTTAAAAATACTGGGAGAAATTGCTCCCACCCCTCTTGCTGGAGTACCAGCGTTCTCCCCTCAGGCAGGGGAGAAGAGATCAGTCGTCTTCCTGTCTCCTTCTCCCCTACCTGAGGGGAGATGTCCTGGCTTTGCAGGACAAAGAGAGGGGAGAAAAAGAAAAACTACTCGTATCGGAGAGACTCGGCGGGATCAAGCTTCCCGGCCGATTTGGCAGGAAGATATCCGGCCACAATCCCCACTACGAAAGTGAAAATAAGGATTGAAAGAAGCCCGAAATAGTCAAGCGAGCCGAAAGAAAAAAGCCCGCTGAACCCCAAATAAGAAGAAATAATCCCGATAAGGAAAGCCCCGCCGACCCCCAAAACAATCCCGATCACTCCCCCTACAAACCCGATAATACCAGATTCAATGAGAAAAAGGGAAATAATCGCCTCGCTCGTCGCCCCGATCGCTTTCATAATCCCTATCTGCTTCGTCCTCTCCAAGACGGACGTATAAGTGGAATTCATGATTCCCACCGCCCCGACCAAGAGAGAGATAAGCCCGATAGCCATGAAGACAAGCTCTATAATGGAGAGAATATTTCCGGTAAGCCTTTCCACCTTCTCCGGAGTAAGGACGGCAAAATCCCTCACTTCCTTCTGGAGGGAGAGGCGGGCTTTGATCTGCTTGGACACCAGATTGATGTCGTTTCCGGGCAGAATTTTTACGAAAGCGCTGATGACCCCTTCCCGCGCGCCCGTGAGCAATTGGAGATCCGGAAGAGAAATGTAAATGGAATTGTCGTCGTCTCTCACCCCTATTTTAGAGATAACGCCGGAAACCCTCATTCTTTTTCCCTTGACTATAAGTTCGTCGCCCACGTCCACTTTCCTTTTGAAATTTTCTTTGGCCACAAGATACCCGATCACTGTTTCTCCCGAAGATCCGCCCTTCGGCCATTCCCCTTTTTCCAGCCGGACGCCTTGCGAAGATTCAAAAAGCCCCCGCAAGCCGTCCCATGGCGCGCCATGAGCCATGATGGTTTTTTTCTCGCCTTCAAACTCCGCGGTAAGGCTGGCCACGTCCATCGGCACCACGTAATCCACGCCGGTTATGGAGGCAAGGTCTTCAATGTCTTTTTCCTTGAATTTCTCCCCGCCGATCATGCTCGCGAACGGATTGGTTTCTTTGCCGGGGAAAATAATGACATAGTCGGACCCGAACATCTGGAGCATTTTGCCGACCGCCCCTTTTATCCCGCTCCCCAGAGAAAGGATGACAACGACAAGCATGACTCCGATAACCACCCCGACAATGGTAAGCCAGCTTCGCACGGGGCGTTCTTTGAGAGCCTTGATGGTAAGAATGAAAAAATTTTTAAGCATACCCTTAAACAAAATTCTAAATCCGAATATCGAAATTCGAAACAAATGAAGCTAAATAAAGAAAATTCTAAATTCTAAACAAGAATTTTTATAAGGATTTTGAATTTTTTATATTTGAATTTTCGGGATTTGTTTCGGATTTCGTGCTTCGAATTTCGGATTTAAAGCTATTAGTCTGCGTATTCCCTCTTATGTATCCTCTGATCCCTCATCATCATTCCGTCTTTGACCACCACTATCTCGTCCGCTTTGTCGGCGATATCCAAGTCGTGCGTAACCACAATCAAAATTTTTCCCATCTTTTTGTTGAGTTCAATAAGCATCTCCAGAATTTCCTTGCCGGTTTTTGAATCCAGATTTCCCGTAGGCTCGTCGCCGATGATTATTTCCGGATCGTTCGCAAGCGCCCGGAGAATAGCCACTCTCTGCTGTTCCCCTCCCGAAAGCTCCATGGGCTTGTGAAAAATTCTTTCGCCGAGCCCCACCTTTTTTATCTTTTCCAAAACCGCCTCCTTGTCGGAATTTTTTCCGGAAAAAATTGACGGCAAGGAAACGTTGTCATAAACCGAAAGCCAGGGAATGAGATTGTACTGCTGAAAGACGAAGCCGAAGGTCCGGGAGCGGAGCCCCGCCCTCTCCTCGTCCGCCATTTTTGAAGAATCTTTTCCTTTTACAAAAACTTTTCCGGACGTGGGGCGGTCCAAGAGGCCGATCATGTTTAAAATAGTGCTCTTGCCCGATCCGGAAGCTCCGACAATGGCCACGAAATCCCCTTTCCAGATATTCAAATTTACGTCTTTAAGAACTTCCGTCTTCGCCCCTCCGGCGAAAAAGAAAGTTTTGAAGACGCCATGGAGCCTCAAAACAGGCTCGCCGGAAAATCTGTCCGGATTTTTCCGGAATCTTTCCGCGCATCCTTCCCCGCAAAATCGGTAAGTTTTGCCGTCTTTTTCCGCGCTTTTGAGATCCGGATAATCGTCCAGATACATCCCGCAGACTAAATCAAATTTGACGTTATCTTGAGTACCCGAATTCTTTTCTGTTCCGTCATTTTTCATAATTATCTCTGCCAAGAAGAATAAAATTAACCTAATTCCGAACTAATGCTTGGGAATTTATCCTGTGCAATTGCCCGAAGGGCAATTGCGAAGCTATTTTCACAGGATTTATTTAGAAATTAGGTCAATTAGGTTAATTAGAAATTTTAATCCGCTGATACTATTATCTCCTCCCCCTCCCTCACCCCCTCTATAATCTCCATATTCTCTCCGTCGGAAATCCCGGTTTTGATTTCCCTTTCAATAATCTCCCCGTTTTCCCTGACTTTTACGTAAAAAAGGGAGCCTTTCTTGTAGACGGCGAAGCGGGGCGCGAGGATCGCGCCCGCCCTTTCCTCCCCCAAAATCCACAGATCGGCGCTCATGCCGGCGCGGACGGGAAGATCGTCATCCGAGAAAGATATATTCACCCGGTAATATTTGTCCCCGTCTTTTTCTATCTCTTCCGGATCAATGGACGCCACCTTTCCCGCAAGTTTCCGGCCGGGAAAAGCGTCCAAAGATATCTCCACGGATTTTCCGGCTTCCACTTTCGGAATATCCAATTCGGAAACATCCGTCTCAATTTTACTCCGAGAGGAAGAAAGAGAGATTACGGCTTCGCCGGAAGAGACCGTTTCTCCTTCTTCTTTGAGGATATTCGCCACTTTGCCGGCCACCGGAGCGAAAATTGACGATTGGCGGAGCCTATCTTTGGCAACTTCCAAAGCGTTTAGAGCCTCTTTGACGCCGGCCCTTGCCTCTTCAATATCTTCCTGCCTTGTTCCGGCCAGCTTGACCGAAAGCTCTTCCTTGGCCAGCCTCAATGCCGAAAGGGCTGTCTGGCTTTTTTCCAAAGAAGCGGAGAGCACCGAAATTTCCGCGTTTATATTAACCCTCTCGCCAGCCACGTCCGCTTTCCAACCGTCAAGAGTAGTCGCGGAAACCGAGCTGGATGTCTGGCTTTTCCCCAGAACCGCCGACAACAAATTTAAAAATTTTCTGACTTTGTCCAGATTGGACGAGGCAAGATCCGAGGCCGACGCCAGATCGGAAGAAACATCAAGAATATCAATGGACTCTTCCCATTCTCCGAGAACCTTTTCAAGAAGCGATCTTTCGGATTCAGCCTGAGCTTTAACCTGCGTGTCCGATACCGCGAAAGAAAGACTCGGAGACGCCGTTCTCGGATTGTCTATCATGGCATCCGCGGAATTGCGTATGGCATTGTCCGAAACGGTGTAGGAATCAACGATGGCGTCAAAAAGATTTCTCTTGGCGTTGAGAAGAGCGTTTTCCGCGTTCTTCACTTTTGTCCTGACGACTTCAACATCTTCCTTGGTAAAACCGGCAATCAGCTTGGCAAGATTGACACTGGACCCTTCAAGCGCCCCCTCAAGGCGTTTGACTTCAAACTCCCTCTCTCTGGTATTGAGCGACGCCAAGCGATCCCCTTCTTTGACATTCGCTCCTTTCGCGATAAAAATTTTTTCCATCGCGCCGGAAACGGAAAAACCAAGGCTGTAATTTTTTAGAGCGGCTACCTCCCCTCTCGCTTTGACCGACTCTTTGATATCCCCGCGAACGGCCGGGAAAACCAAAAAATTTTCGGCGGGACTTTTCATGTACTTAAAATACGCCCACGAAGAGATGGCGCCGAGCCCGACCACCGCCATGAAGATTATAAAATAGGAAATTTTTTTCATGAAAAATGAAAGTTAAAAACTTGCTCAATTATACAACACTTTTATCCTCGTTTTTCCCCGCCCCTGTGGGAAAGTCTCCAAAATCTCCACGGATACCGCGGTAACAACATAGTAAAATAATAGAAAGAATCAGAAAGAATCCTAAATTTAGCAAATAACATGCTATAGCATGTTATTTGCTAAATTTAGGATTTAATTAAATTTCATTTATTTTCTATTTTATTTGTTTATAAACCAAACTTTTTCCTTAATTCAATTTCATTGTCAACAGAATGGGCAATCATCGTCCGCACATAACGCTTGATGTCATAAAATTCTATAATATAGCTCACCTCTTTTACGCACGGAAAGGGATGGATAAAGACGGATTTTTGAAATTCATAAAATTCCAAACTTTTCAGGTGATGACGAAGAGCTTCCCTGATTTTCTTTTTAGGTTCAGGAATATCAAAAGTTATCACTCTCCAGTTTCCATCCCATTTTGCCGGCTTCGGAATACCCAACTCATCTATACTGAAAATTTCCGCAAGCTTCTCCCCCTCCTTGCTTGGAAAAAGCTTGGCCACGCCATTTTTGTCAGTTCTTTCCTCCAAAAGTTTTGCCTCATATAGCGCTTCTAAAGACCGCCTAAGAGTTTGTTTGTTTATATCTTCCCATTCTTCCTCCATTTCTTTTAGAATTTCAATAGAATCGCTAAAAGACCTTGATGCGCTCAAGGCTAACCCGCCCAAACAAAGAAGAAGAATTTTTCTCTGCAAGGAGCCGATTTTTTTCTTTCTTATTTTATTCACATTATTATCCACTTTTAATTTACTTCTCAGACCAAGATTGGTATTTCTTATATATCCTTTATTATCACGCTCCTTAATAAATTTAGCAAATAATCTGCTATAGCGGATTATTTGCTAAATTTAGATTCCTCACTAGATCGTAAAAAAGAAAGATGAGATGTTGGCTCTATAAAATATAGAAAAAAGATGTTTAGTATGGTAAAGTAGTGAACACGGAGACGTGGCTGAGCGGTCGAAAGCGGCACCGTGCTAAGGTGTTAACCGGGCAACTGGTTCGTGGGTTCGAATCCCACCGTCTCCGCACGAGGCTCCGCGAGTGCGGAGACGGTGGAGCAGCTTTTTCAATTCTGATTGAAAAGAGCGTCGCGAGATTCGAAGCCCGATTGAGATTTTTTCAAGCCTGTTTCAGGCGAAGAAAAAATCCAATTGGGGTACTGAAACTGTAAGTTTCGAATCCCACCGTCTCCGCAGTGAACGAAGTGAACGGAGGAGACAATGAAAAAAACTGCAAAATACCGTTCTTGGATTATTATTTTTCGCTCATTAGAATCAGAAGAGAGCTTAGGAAAAGCAAGCCTGCTACACCAAGCAATAGCTTGCCTATCATCGCGAATTTTGCCCTTTTCGCATCAAAATTTTCACTATCTTTTTTAATGAAAATTTCAGGCTTATAATAGAATAGCAACCCAAAAATGAGGGGTATTAAAGCGTCTGTCATACAATATGCGAGCTGGTTGATAATAGTCCAAATTATATCACTTTATTATTAACACCACAGTAAATTATTTTGCTATAATTTTCTCCATGCCTATCGGAAAAAACAGAACGGGGTTAGCGTTCGGATTTTTCGCCGGATTTTTGCATATTATCTGGTCGGTTTTGGTTTACCTTGGACTGGCCAAAATCATTCTCAATTTCTTCTTAGTTATCCATTTTGTTTCCGTCCCTTTTACTGTTTTGGATTTTAATTTGACTAGGGCGGTAATTCTCATTATTGCGATTTCCGCCTCCGGATATATTTTCGGCTGGATTTTCGCTTTTTTCTGGAATTTTTTCCACAGATAAGCCTTTTTTTCTCTCTCTTGACTAACTCGTATTTAGACAGTATGTACCAGCAAAACTCCATATTTTAAGCCCCCGAATTCGGGGCTTTTTTGTTTCTCCGAATCAAAGTGCCAAAACTTATCCTTTTTTAGTTATACAAAATAAGAGTCGAAAAATTACAAATTTAATCCTGAACTCATAGCGGGTTTTGACCGCCCTTACGCAAGAACTCAAAGAAAAACGGGTTCGCTTGGCGGTCAAAATTCCGCTATGAGTTCGCCGAAAAATCCGCAAAATAGTCCGGTGGCCTTTAAACGCTTAGAAACCGAAACAAATAATGCGGATAAAAGTTTATGGAAAAATTGGAACTTAAAAATATCTCTTTTAGAAGCAAAGGCATGGATCGGGACGAGGAAAGAAAAAAAGAATCTGAAGGAGGCAAAAAGGGAGGAGAACACAGCAAAGGAAGCGAGAGCGAACAAGAAAAAAGAAAAAGGCAGGAAGCAGGCAGGAAGGGCGGACAAGAGTCGGAAGGAGGAAGGTAGGCCAAAAGGAAAATTTTCCTCCCGGGAGGAAAATTTTCCGGTCGAAAAAACAATACCGCGGAGAGCCGGAAAAAGGCTCTCCGCTCTCTAAAAAACTATGAATATGAAAACTTTATCTTGCCGGGATCTGGGGGTAGATTGCGATTTTACAGCCACGGGAAAAACAGATGAAGAAACAATGCGAAAACTCAAAGAGCATGTTTCTCAAGTGCATCCCGATCAGCCTCTGCCGGATGACAGCATCCTCCGCTCAAAAATAAAAAACTCCGGCGGAGCTGACGACACCGAAGAAGATGGGGACGAAATTTAACGCGCTAATCCCTCACCGCAGGCGGTGAGGGATTAGCGCGTTTTGGGGTATAATATACGAGAACTTAACAAGTTTCCCGCATGTCCCACTTAAAAAACATCTCTGCCATAATTATCCTTTATCTCTTGTCAGCTTACCTTTTGGCCGACAAAGTTCACCCTGTCCGCGATTTCGCATGGGCGCTTTGGGTTTCCCTATCCGTTTTGGCAGTCCTTCTTGCCCTCTCTTCCGCCCGCAGATTCGTCCACACTCCCCCATTCATAGGTTTTTTCTCCGTTCTCGGAGGAATTTCCATCTCCCTGTTTTTGGAAAAAACAGGCGTAGTGTACTCGCCTTTCTTTTTAGCTCACATTCTTTTTACGATCATTTGTTACTTTATCCTGTCAACGATAGAAATGTACGGGTATAAATAAAATTTATTCATTGCAATGAAAATCACATATGCGGCCGCTATCGCTATTACAATCATAATAATCGTTCTTTTCGCTTTTTGGCGTCTTACCATAGGGCCATCCATAGACGAGCCTGTCTTTTGCGCCGAAGATGCCAAACTGTGTCCTGACGGATCGTATGTCGGCCGAGTCCCTCCTTCCTGCAATTTCCGGGATTGCCCGAGCGAAATCCCCAAAACGGACGCTGTCATAAGCTACACCGACAACGGATTTGTTCCCGCTGAAATTGCCGTCTTCTCCGGCGACACGGTCAGTTTTATAAACCAAAGTTCCGGCGTTATGAGGATTGTTTCCGATCCCCATCCTGTTCACAGCGGTTATCCGGAATTTGATCAGATTGAAACAGTTTCCGCGGGAGGAGTCTATAATTTCAAATTTGTAAAAACAGGAGAATGGAAATATCACAATGAAGCGGATTTGGAGAAGACGGGAATGATAAGAGTAAACTGAAATATTAAGAATACTAAAAATACTAAATTACTGGGAAGAAAATCAGGCTAAGAATGAAATTAGCTCGAGGACTCGCGAAATTAGCATAAGAATGCGAAATAAATAGAAAACTCCTAGAAAATTTATAAAAATTCACATACACTAACTTGTTGCTATGGCTTACAATTAGTGTATGGGGAAATTTTAGATTTTTAGGGAGAAAGAAAAGTAAAAAAATGAAAAAGATTAAAGAGAGAAAGAAACTCTCCTCCGCCCTTCTTTAATTTCTTTTTTTCCACGAAAAAACCCGCCGGATCAAATCCGAGCAGGTTTTAAGAAAGTTTTAGACATTAGTCATGGTTTCTTTCAATCAAGTGGACATACCACTATTCTTGAATCTGACTTGACACCAGTGTTCTGAACTTCTGGTTTTCCGGAGAGTCCCCGAATGTCAAATAGTTCTTCATTCTGTAGTTCACTTCCCCAAAGGAGAAATGAGTCGAGATCCCGATAACCTTCTTCCCTTCACAGAGAGAAAGAAGGTCTTTACCCTTATACGGTGTCGAGCCGAGATCGCCATCAAGCAGAACAATATCCGCTTCAGCAATCATTTTCTTGACCTCATCTAAAGATGGCATCTGCGAAAATACCTTCTTAGGTTTAGTGCAACAGACGATACTTCCGAGACCCGTGAGAGATTCCGCCATCTTGCGAGCAATATCGTGGTGATCTTCGATGATTAAAATAGTTTTCATAATCTGTCTTTCTGTATCTGGTGGTTACTTTAGCCCACCATAAAGCTGTTTTGTTATTTTACAATGTTCTAACCTTCAAATAGTATAGCACCATAATGGTATTTTTGTCAATGTTTAATATATTAAATAACACTATTTTGGTATTTTGTCAGGAAAAAAAGAGAGGAAAGTTAAAATAGGGCTTAGGGTAAGGAGTTTTGAAGGTATTCCTCCCCTCCTGCCTGAGGAGGGGCGAGGTCTTCCGAGGGGTGGTGGGAGAAAATTACCACTACACTCCCACCCCCTCCAACTCCCCCTCGGGCAGGGGGAGAGGAAAAAAGAGTTTTAGGCAGGGAAGGAGGAGATTCCAAGCGCATCATTAAAAACTTTATTTTTCATATCGCGGGCAATCAAATCCCAATCATATTTTTCCTCAACCATTTTGCGGGCGTTTTCAATTATTTCATTCCGAAGATTAATGTCGCGAAGATAAATTTCAATTTTTTTAGCTAAATCTTTCGGATCTCCTATTCCGCAAAAAAGTCCGGTTTTTTTATCTTGGAGGAAATCCGGAATTCCGCCGACGCGCGTGGCTACCACGGGAACGCCCGCCGACATCGCTTCAACAAAAGAAACTCCCATTCCTTCCGAAAGAGACGGCCGGGCGAAGACATCCGATATCCACAAATATTTCGGAAGCTCTTCATGGGAGATATAGCCCGTGAATTTTACCCGATTTTCCAACTTTAAACTTTCAACTTTCAACTTTAACTCCGTTTCAAGATGACCCCCTCCGGCAATAATCAATTTCACGTTCTCCGGCAAAAACTTCATCGCGGAAATTATATCCCCCACCGCGTTTTTCTTCACCAATCGCGAAGTCGTAATCACCAAAATATCATCTTTGGAAAATCCCATTTTCTCTTTTTCTTCTTCCCTCTTAAAACTTAAATCTTTAATCTTAAATCTGTTTCCATCCACTCCATTCGGCACCACCGCAACTGGATGCTTCACTCCTTTCGTCTCCGCCCACTTTGCCAAATAGCTTGAAATGGCTTGGATTTTATCCGCTTTCCGAAAAATCCTATTAAAGAGAGGCTTCATAATTCCCACTCGCTTTTCAATGTATGGAATCGGATCGCCTTCCTGCAAATTTAAAATGAGTTTGACTTTGGGATGAAAAATTTTGAAAAAAAGCGCGCCGAAACCGGCGTAGTTGGCCATGACCGCGAAGACCGCGTCGTAATTATTTTTGCGATGGAGAAGCGAAGCTTTTATAAAAGAAGTAAAGGGAAAAAGATATTTATAGAATTTTCCGAAAATCTTTGTTTTGTTGAGCCAAATTAGGCCCACACGATAAACATTCACATTTCCGATTTTTTCAAATCGCGAATCGTGTTTGGCAAGGGTAACCATGTCAAAAGAGAAATCGGATGGAGAAATCCTGTCTGTAATTTCTTTTACCGCCACTTCCGCTCCGCCAACATGGCGGGGATAATAGACGAGGGAAAAAATAAGTATCTTTTTCATAACTTAATAT
>CAYGHQ010000006.1:0-30336 GCA_964349845.1 uncultured Candidatus Saccharibacteria bacterium | reverse complement strand
AATTCAGCATACACTAATTGTAAGCTATAGCTTACAATTAGTGTATGCTGAATTTTTGCCTTTTTATTTATTTTTATCTTTTTATTTGTAATCGGGAGATTTTTCTTTAATTCCAGCAACATGGTTGGCAAAACGAGCAAGAGCGTAAAGAATACTGGAAAGGCGGTTGAGATACGAAAGAGTAAATTCGCCAAATTTAACAGATCCTTCGTCAGAAACAGCCACTACCCTCCTCTCGGCTCGGCGAGCGACTGCGCGGGCAAAATCAAAAAGGGAGGCGAGTTCCGTCCCGCCGGAAATGAAAAAGGTTTTTATGGGAGGAAGCTCTTTTTCAATTTCTCCTATTATTTTTTCCAGATCTTTTACTTTTTTCTCTGAAATAGTCTTCGGCACTCCAGCCAGTTCTGCTTGAATTATAAAAAGATTTTCTTGTATCTCGTGCAACAAATCTTCCCCTCTTAAATCTTTAATCTTAAATCTTAAATCTCTGGCTTTTACCTTGCACACTCCCAAAAGCGAATTTATCTCATCCAAGCTCCCCAGCGCTTCAGCCACCGCCCCGCTCTTGGAAATGCTTTGGCAACACCCCCACAATTTCGTTTTTCCCTTGTCTCCTTTTTTAGTGTAGAGCATGATAAATACTAACGTTTAGTCTAAACCTAAATTATTCAGAATAAAAACAATCATTCCAAATATCATAATTAAAATCACAAGTGCCACAAACCCAATAGTTTGAAGTCTATAATTCCTATATTTTACATAAAAACCTATTGATAAAATTAAAGAGATTATTGCAGGAAACGACAGTAGAATAAATTTATTTATACCCCCATATCGTATATCAGGATAAATTACAACTATGAGTGAAGTAATAGCTCCATCGATAAAAATAAAGAATATTACACTCGCAATTACCATTGCTATTCTTGAAAAAATCATATATTGAATTTATTTTTTGAATAATACCCCCTTAAAGTACTATTTTAAGTAAAACTTTTATTTGCTCATTTTTGTGCGCGGGAGAGGACTTGGTTCCGGATAATTTTGCTACGCAAAATTTCCATAACCTTGCCTCGCCTGTTTCGGCTCCGAAGACTCCGCCTCAACATGGCTCCGGCCTTCAAGTCCTCCCGCAAACCAAAGCAGTTTGGTTTGCTTCCCGCCCAAAAACTCGCTTCGCTCATTTTTGTGCGCAGGAGAGGACTTGAACCTCCACGCCCATACGGGCACCGCCACCTCAAGACGGCGTGTTTACCATTACACCACCTGCGCATATTTGTCAATATCATCTACCCCCCTATAATTTCAGCTTAACTATACCTAACATTTTATCAATTTTCAACTTTTTTAAAACTTATAAGTCACATGCCTTAATTCTCCCTTTTTTAAAGGGAGTCCCGAATCTTCTAGGGGAGGGATTTTTTGGAGTTAATAAAATCCTCCGTCCCTCCCCAGTTTTGATTATCGAGTTTTTCAATTACCAAAAATGGGAAGGGACACCTCCTTTATAAAGGAGGATTTAAAAAAACGCCTCACGTGAGGCGTTTTTTTAATGGATTTATTTTACAACTTCTTCTGGAGCAATTTCGGCGGGAATAGCTTCGGAAACAGGAGCGGAAAATCTTTCTCTGCGCATTTCTTTGCGGACTTCCTTGGCTGCCTTCTCGCGGATATGGTAAAGCTTGGCCTGGCGAACTTTGGCTCTTTTCAAAACTTCAATTTTTTCAATGAGAGGAGAATAAAGAGGAAAAATCCTTTCAACTCCAACCCCATCAACAATTTTTCTTACGGTAAAGGTGCCTCCCGCTTCCCCGCCGTGCTTTCTCGCTAAAACAAGCCCTTCAAAAACCTGGATTCTGAATTTGTCTTTTTCCTTGATTTTCTGGTGCACTCGGACGGAATCCCCCGATCGGAGATCCATTTTTTGCCTTTCTTCCATATTTACCGGAGAAATTGTAGCTCCTTTTATAGATTGCATGGTAAGCAATAATCTAGCATAGACTTCATTTTTAAGCAAATCAAATTAAAAATCCGAAATCCGAAGCACGAAATCCGAAACAAATTCTAAATTCAAATATAAAAAATTCTAAACGGAGATTGTCTTTGTTTGAAATTTCGAATTTTCTTTATTTGACTTCGTTTGTTTAGGATTTCGGATTTAGAATTTAGGATTTAAAGACTTCAATGGCACCATTGAAGTCTTTCGGGTATGGCGCTTCCACCTTTACTCTTTTGCCATCCAAAAGAGAAAATTCCAAAGAACGGGAGTGCAAAGCTGTCCGGCCAAATCCGAGCAAACATTCTCTTTTCGGAGCGTACAGCTTGTCGCAGACAACCGGATAATTGATTGCTTTAAAATGGACGCGGATCTGGTGGGTCCGGCCTGTCTTGGGGGTTACTTCAACAAGAGAAACATCCTTGCCTCTTTCCAAAACTCTGTATTCTGTCACTGCCTCGCGCATCTCGCCCTTAGCTCCCCTCTGGGCCGACCATTGCCGAAAATCGTTCTTGCTTCTCCCGATACGACGGTCAATTATTCCCTCGTCATTTTTGACCCGGCCGTAAACAAAAGCGTGGTAAATTTTGGAAATCTCTTTTTCTTGAAATTGTTTTTTTAAACGCAAAAACATCTCTTGTGTTTTAGCGATAATGAGCGCTCCGGAAGTTTCCCGATCCAGCCTATGGACTATGCCCGGGCGAAAAATAGTTTCTCCATTTTGAAGGGTGAGAGGCTCGCCGACATTCTTTATTTCCGGATATTTCTCCAGAATCCAGTCGGTAAGAGCCGGCTCTTTTGTCCGGCCGTCAGGATGCACGACAAGTCCAGCTGGTTTGTTTATAACCAAGCAGTCAGAGTCTTCATAGAGAACTTCAATAGATTTTAGATTTAAGTTTGAAGATTTAAGTTGAGGCACAAGGAAATAATAGCAAGCATTGAAAAATGAGCAAATTTAGGATACTCTACACAATGTATTTATTCTCCCTTTATTAAAGGGAGTCCCGAGTCTTCGAGGGGAGGGATTTAAAATCCTCCGGCTCCGCCCCGAATTATGCGGGGCCACCTCCTTTAAGAAAGGAGGAATTAAAAACATGCGCGCTTAGCTCAGTTGGTAGAGCGACCGCTTTACACGCGGAAGGTCGGGGGTTCAAATCCCTCAGCGCGCACAAATGAACGAAGTGAATGAAGTGCACGCTGAGAAGGCTAGCTTTGTGATGTTTTAGAACAAAGCGTAAGCCAGATTTGAAAGCCGGAGCGCGACGGCGCGAGGCGGGGTCGCGCAAATTTTTAGCAAAAAATTATGCGTGACCAAATCCCAGAGCGCGCACAAAATTACTTTATGAAAAAAGGAGTTGATTACACGGGAATAACAGTTGTTTATCTTTGCCACGACGGGAAAGGCAATGTTGTTTTATCAAAGAGAAGCAAGAATTGCCGGGATGAGCACGGAAGATGGGACTGCGGAGGCGGAGGGCTTGAATTCGGAGATACGGTGGAAAATACCCTGAAGAAAGAAATTAAGGAAGAATATTGCACGGATATTTTAGAGTGCGAATTTTTGGGATTTAGAGATATACACAGAGAACACGAAGGAGTGAAAACTCATTGGATCTCTATTGAATTCAAAGTTCTGGTAGACAAAAAGAAAGTTAAAAATGGCGAACCGCACAAATTTGACGAGGTAAAATGGTTTTCTCTTAAAAATCTCCCCTCTCCCCTTCATTCCCAACTCCCAAAATTCTTGGAGCTGTATAAAAAGAAGCTGTAAAAATTCTTGAAACTATAAAAAGAATTCTCATTCCCGCCACGCCCCGCGCAAAACCACAGAAAAACCCCGGACATGTCCGGGGTTTTGTTTTGAGTTATTTTATTTTGTGTCATTCCCGCGAAAGCGGGAATCCAGTCTTAAATCCTCCTTTCTTAAAGGAGGTGGTTGGTACTCCAACCAGAGGATTTTAAATCCCTCCCCCTTCGGGTACTCCTTACAGGAGCAGTCCACTCATTGGACAATTAAGAAATTGTCTCAATGAGTCTTGCGAAGCTCCTTAAGGTCGCTTCTCACCCTTTAAGAAAGGGAGAATTAAGACAAAAGAAAAACCCGCCGGACGAATCCGAGCGGGTTTTGAAAGTTGAAACTTTTCTTTTCAACGAGAATCAACTAGAAGAACTTGGGAAAATAACTTCGTTTGCTCTTCCTGGTACTTGAGCCGAGGATCGCGAGGATGGATTATCGGACAGCCAACTTGAGCAAGAAGCCGATCCGATAATTCTACGCCAGTTGTTGCATGACGGAAGACTTCCCACACATCCTCTTGTTCTTGTTCTGTGAGACTATTGGACTTCCAACTGCGTTCAATGATTGAACGGGAAAAAGTCCTTGTGTTCCACAGACAAAGAACTCCTTCAAGGTCTTGTCTCTTTAGGAGCAACTCGGTCTTGGTTGCTGGTTCAGCGTAAGGACTGAATGGTGCAACAAGAAAGCTGTCCGTGCTCCATTCTTTGATAACCGCCACAGAGGTCGGTTGAGCCCAAGGCATTACCCTGAACAGGACAGGGTCCATTGTTCGGATATCTCCAACTGCGACTCCCTTATTAAAAGGAGAGACAGGTAGTACGGGTTCAAGAGAAACTCCTTTTGGCACTTCAAGCCGGAATTCAAAATCCGGATATGCTTGTCGCATTTCTATATCCTCATTCCTTTCGTTAAACCAACGCATCAGCCTTTCGCGACGCCCCAGAGGCGCTGGTTTCCATTTAAGGGTTGGCAACTTAGCTTTGGGTTTTAGAACTTCGTTCATTTGCTTTCCTTTTCTGTGAATTTTTCTGAAATTTCGTAAGTAATTCTCTTTACAAAGAGCTACTTTTCTGCCTACATCTTACCATATTTGTGCTGTTTTTGTCAATGCGTGATATTAGTTATGACATGTTTTTACTGTTTTGTCAATGGAGAAGAAAGGGCTAATAATAAGGGGGAAAATTGTTATCATTTCTGTCATTCCCGCGAAGGCGGGAATGACACAGGAAAAAGGCTGTAGAAACCAAGCCTCAAATTACCCGATAGGCTTGGTTTCGGGAAAAAAAGAAAGGAGACAAATGGGCACCATCTGCCTCCGAAGACTCCGGCAGATGGTGCCCATTGAAACCATTGAAACCATTGCGAACCCTTTCCGACTTTGCGAGCAAGTAGGTATAAAAAATTTCAGAAAAAATGAGCATTGCGATCTTTTTCCGAAAGCGAGCAAATAAATAATTTTTGGGAACATTGCGGAAAGGCAATTTCTGTCAATGACCGGGGTCCCGAAGGGACGGGAGGTTCTTGACAGAAATTGCCTTGAGCATAGCAAAAGCCGGATAAAATTTTGTTTTCCAAAATTTTATCCGGCTTTATGCGTGTTCCCAAAAATTATTTATTTGCGAGCCTCTATTATTTCTTGCGCCACATTATTCGGCACAATATCATAATGATCAAATTCCATATTGGAACTGGCGCGGCCTTCGGACATTGAACGGAGAGCCGTCGTAAATCCGAATGTCTCCGAAAGAGGTATCTTTGATTTGATAACTTTGTTCATTCCCCTCTCGTCCACTCCTTCAATCTGCGCGCGTTTGGATGAAAGATATCCGGTAATATCCCCCATGAATTTATCCGGCGTAACCACCTCCATCCGCATAATCGGCTCCAAAATAACCGGCCTCGCTCGCCTGGCGGCATCCTGAAGAGCCTGGGAAGCGGCAATCTTGTAAGCAATTTCGGAAGAGTCCACGTCATGATATGATCCGAAAGTAAGCTCGCAAGAAACATCCACCAGTTTGAATCCGGCCACAACCCCTCTCTCCATTCCTTCCTTGACACCCTTTTCGCAAGCGGGAATAAACTCCAGAGGAATAACGCCTCCCTTGATGGAATTAATAAACTCAAAGTCGTCATATCGGCTGACATTTTTCGGAATCTTCTCCGGCACAGCCTTATCCATTGGCTTAATTTTGATTTTAACGTGTCCGTACTGGCCTTTTCCTCCCGACTGCTTGATATATTTGTTTTCCGCCTCAGCTTCCATGGTAATAGTTTCTTTGTAGGCGACTTGAGGCTTGCCGACGTTGGTTTCCACGCTGAATTCTCTCTTCATTCTATCTACCATGATATCAAGATGAAGCTCGCCCATTCCGGCAATGATAGTCTCGCCTGTTTCCGCATTGCTCGAAATCTTGAATGTCGGATCTTCGTCAGCCAAACGCTTCATGGCCATACCCATTTTTTCCTGATCGGCTTTTGTCTTCGGCTCAATACGGAGAGAAACAACAGGCTCCATAAATTTAATGGGGTCAAGAATAATCGGCTTATCTTCATCGCAAAGAGTGTGGGATGTCTTGGCCTCTTTGAGCCCGACAGCCGCGGCAATTTCTCCGGAGAAAACTTTTTTCACTTCTTCTCTCTCATTAGCCTGTAAACGGACAATGCGAGAAAGCCTTTCTCTTTTTCCAGTCGTAGAATTGTAGACATAAGAGCCGGATTCAATGGTCCCAGAATAAACTCGGAAGAAAGTTAGCTGGCCGACAAAAGGATCGGACTGAAGTTTGAAAGCAAGCGCGGAAAAAGGCTCTTCATCCGAAGCTTTTCTCTCAATTTTTTCTCCCGTCTTAGGATCAATTCCCCACACCGGCGGAATATCCAAAGGCGAAGGAAGAAAGTCTACGACAGCATCCAAAACGAGCTGAACGCCTTTGTTTTTGAGAGCCGAGCCAGTGTAAACGGGAAAAACTTTATTTTCAATGACAGCTTTTCGCAAAATTTTCTTCAAATCCGGAATAGAAACTTCTTTTCCTTCAAGATAAGCGCTCATAGCCGCGTCGTCATTTTCCACGATTTTCTCCACTGTTTCCGCGCGATATTTTTTGGCGTCTTCCAAAAGCCCGGCCGGAATTTCCGCTTCTTTGACAATTTCGCCCATAGCGCCTTCAAAGTAATAAGCTTTCATATTCAAAAGATCCACCACTCCGACATGATTTTCTTCAAGACCAATCGGAATCTGCATTCTGATGGCGTTTTTGTTAAGCCTCTCCAAAATGGATTTGAAAGAAAATTCAAAAGAGGCACCCATTCTGTCCATTTTGTTTATGAAGCAGAGGCGGGGCACTTTTCCTTCATCGGCATAGCGCCAGTTGGTTTCGGACTGCGGTTCCACTCCGGCCACCCCGTCAAACACGACAACAGCCCCGTCCAAAACGCGGAGGGATCTTTTCACCTCGGCTGTAAAGTCAATATGCCCGGGAGTATCAATGATATTGAAACGGACTTTCTTTGAAGTATCCGTTTTCGGCATATATGTCGGATTCCAGAAACACGTAATGGCCGCGGCGGTAATAGTGATACCGCGCTCCCTCTCCTGCTCCATCCAGTCGGTTACCGTTTCTCCTTCGTGAACCTCTCCGATTTTGTGCGTCATTCCGGTGTAAAACAAAACGCGCTCGGAAGTGGTGGTTTTTCCGGCGTCAATATGGGCGATAATTCCGAAGTTTCGCACCTTCTCCAGTGGATAGTCTCGTTGCATAAATGTCTTTTAATACAAAATACTAAAAAGAAAACGGCTTGACGACAGCCGAATTAAAATAAAAAGCTGTAAGCTGTGAGAAGTATTCTAGTATGAACGGCAAAAAAAGTCCAATCAAAAAATATTAAAGCCCGCATTGGCCTTTGGCCAATGCGGGCTATGCATTTCTACCTTAGACCCTCGTCCCTCTTTCCCTTATGGCATAGTTCAATTCCAGAGTGCTCTCTGATGCTTTGATGTGAACCTCAAGAAAGGTTATGGCTCCAATAACTTTAGCCCAATCAAATTGAGGTTTACCCGCAAAAGCCAGGTTTCGATCAATTTCATAAAGCATTTGAACGCAGAATTTCATCCTTCCCGCCCACCTGACTGTTTCCGTTTCATCGCTATTCAGAATCTTAGCAAACCCATGATCAAGGTTCCGAAGCGTTTTCTCAGCCATTTTTCTGTATTGTTTGATCTTAGAAACACCGTCAGACATACCTCTAAACATGTCAAAAACTTCACTAAGAACCTCCATTGATTTGATTATCTCTTCAGGGGAATCCTTGACACTTCTTTTAATCGCCATACACTCTCCTTTCTTTTGAATGTTCAATTTTCTAGCCAAAAGATTACTCCCCCAAACCTTTCCTGTCAAACAAAACCGCCCTTCGGGCTGTTTTTTAATCTTTATGTTTTTTAATGTCAACCAAAAAATATGAATCTTTATCAATTACAAAATAGAATCGCACATTTTGCGTTACCCTTGCCTGCCAAACTCCAGTCGCCTCATCATACTTTTTAGCGCGCAAAGAGGGATGTTTTAAATCCTTTAAAAGAAAATTCAGCTGTTTGTAAAAAACTTTCTTAATGCGAAAGGATAATTTTTTAAAACTCCGGTCAAATCTTTCCGAACGATAATATTTCATGACTCAAGATCTTTTCGTAATTCTTCCACTGAATAAAAAGGGCCTTTCACTCTCCCTTTTCTAATATCCTCCAATCCTTCACGGATACCCTTGGGCAATTTTGCCAAGTGCTTGCGATCAATAACCGCCTGCGGGGTAAGAGTGATTTTCCCTTTTTCGTACCCGGCCATAAGAAAATCCCCAACCTGAATACCCGCCATTTTGCGAACCTTGGCAGGGATAACTATCTGATATTTTGTTTTTACATTAACAATACTCATATTTAAATCATATTCTCACTTAGTAAGAAAGTCAAACTTTCCTACTTTCAATCTTTGTATTAAATTTCTTTACTTTCCTATTGATATAATGTAGCCTGAAACAAGAAGAAATTTAAAACTCAACATAAGGAATTATGATTATTATTCTTGCTACAAGAAACGCGTCCAAAGCGGAACAAATTAAGACCTTATTCAAAGGATCCAGATTCACTATCCGAACCCTCGCGGAAGACGGAATAAAAGGAGAGGCGGACGAAGACGGAAAAACCCTTGCCGAAAATGCCCTTAAAAAAGCGCGATTTGCTTTTGAATGGGCAAGTCACGACGCCTGTACTATGGCTGATGACACAGGTTTGTTTATTGACACTCTAAACGGAGAGCCGGGAATACGATCCGCCCGGTGGAAAAGCGAAAAAGCAAGCACGGAAAAAACAATGGCGTATTGTTTGGAGAGACTTCAAAACATCCCTCCGGAAAAACGCGGAGCTACTTTTGAAACAATGGTAGCTTTGATTACTCCCGATGGAGATGATCATATATTTTCGGGAAAAGTTAGGGGCCGAATTCTTGAAAAACCGAGAATGGCCCCCCAGCCAAAAATGCCCTACAGTTCCATTTTTGTTCCGGAAGGAACGAGTTTAGCTTGGGCGGAGATGACAACCGAGGAAGAAAACAAAATTTCTCATCGTGGCCAAGCTTTCAGGAAAGCCCGAGCCTTTCTGGAAGAATACTTTGAAGAATCCTGATTCTTAAACTACGCAAAAACCGCCCTTCGGGCGGTTTTTTATTTTTTTACGTCTTGATCGGATTATTATTTTGAGCAAGATCATTCTTTAGGTTTTCGGAAGCTTTATAGTTCCAATATGAAAGATAGGCAACAACAATCAAACTTATCCACGCCCCGTTTATAAAAACACTTAACACACCTATCAAAATAAACAACCAACCTAGATAAATTCCTATCATTCTTCTCTTTGATAAGAGGTAACTAATCACAATAAGAAAAATTGCTGATGGAAAAAGATAGTAAACTGCTTTAGATTTAGCACCAAAAAATAAGAGAATACTCAGTACTATATACAAGAAGCTGAGCGCAACATAATTACTCCTGGCAGTTTTTACTGGATCTTTGTGGTTTTCTTTACTTTTATATATTTCCATATTTAGATCGCAAAAAAATTTAGGATTTCTTTCAATTTTCGATGAAGTAAGAAACGTAAAATTTTCAAGTTTTTGTAATTTTGGATGAAGTTCAAGGAGCAAACGAGCGAAGCAACGAAGAAATTCGCCAAAATTACAAAAACTTTACCATGCGAAATGGGCAAAGGCTTTGTTCGCTTCCGCCATCTTGTGAGTATTCTCGCGTTTTTTCACGGCTTCGCCTTCGTTTTTGGAAGCAGAAATAAGCTCGTTGGAAAGTTTTTCAGCCATAGGAGCGCCTTTTTTTGACCTGGCCGCGTCAAGTATCCAGCGAACGGCAAGAGCGAGCCTCCTGTCCTGACGGACTTCCACGGGCACCTGATAGTTGGCGCCTCCCACCCGTCTTGAGCGGACTTCCATAACCGGAGAAACATTTTTTATGGCAGACTCAAAAACTTCAAGAGGATTTTCCGTCTTGGTTTTTATTTTAATCAAATCAAAAGCGCCGTAAACCACCTTTCGGGCAGCCACTTTTTTTCCGCTTCCCATAACCTTGTTTATGAACTTGGCCACCTTGACCGAGTTATAAACAGATTCTGGAGCAACTTCATTTCTATTTTTCACTTTTCTTCTCATAAAATAAGATTCTTAATCTTACGGATAAAATCCTCCGTCCGGATTACCGGACACCTCCTTTAAGAAAGGAGGATTTAAATCTCCCTTTATATAAAGGGAGTGCCCATTCTTATGGGCGAGGGATTTTATTCATAGATTTAATATGATGTTATGCGGTCTTTGACCGCTTTGCTCCATACTGGCTTCTCCCCTTCTTTCTATTCTCCACGCCTGTCGCGTCCAAAACGCCTCGGACAATGGTGTAGCGGAGGTTAACGTCCTTAACGCGTCCTCCGCGAAGCACTACCACTGAGTGCTCCTGAAGAGCGTGGCCGATGCCGGGGATGTAAGCTGTTACTTCCATGCCGTTTGTAAGGCGGACTCTCGCGATCTTCCGGATAGCGGAGTTTGGCTTTCTTGGGGTTTTGGTCGTAACTTTTGTGCAAACGCCTCTTTTAAAAGGAGAATTGAAAAAGACAGGCTTGTTTTTAAGCACATTAAAAGAGCGGGTCAAAGCCGGAGTCTTTGACTTTCGCTTGGGGTTTTTTCTGCTTCGTTTTATAAGCTGATTGATTGTTGGCATGGCTGATTTTAAAGGAGCATAGCGACTATTAAAATCGCCACCCCGTGAAATGAAATTCCGCAAGAAATCTTCCCGCTTGCGGGATTTCACTGGGGTAACTCCAGATGTAGGCAATATCTTAATATATAAATGTTTAAAAAGCAAATCGCGCGAGATTTCAAAAAAGAAAAAGCTGTTATCGGTACTACCGATAACAGCTTGGGCGATATCAAAAACTAATCCCTCACAATAACCGGATCAGCCAATTCCTGAACGGAGGTAACTTGACCTTGTGGAAAACTAAACCGATATTTTCCCTCGTATCCGATCCAATATGGATCAGAGACCCGGGAAAGAATCATATAGGACGGGACTGCTTCTCCATTGGAACAAGGGACGAAAACTCCCTTCCCCTTAGGACAAAGCTTCTCCCGAAGCCTTCCGAATTCCGGAGAGCGAGTCGCTTTGTTGTCCGAAGCGTGGCGGATCCAAACTTCGCCATCCAAAGTTACCATAACATCAACCCCATTGTTGTAATCGTAACGACCAAGCTGTTGCGGATCAGCCGTAATTCTGCTCTCCTCATTATCCCCTCTGTTTACCGGAAGCCCCGTAACGTGGACGAACCCATACCGCATAAGCGGAAGGCCGGTTAATTCTTGAAATACTTTCATTGGGTTTCTCCGATCTGCGCGTTTTTGTTGATGTACTCATTTTCCGAACCCCGCGCTGGATCAAGAAAATGTTTTTGCTGATTTTATTCTAGCATATTTATGCTGTTTTTGTCAATGTTGGATTATAGTTATAACATGATTTTTGCATTTTGTCAATGGTGAAGAAAGGGCTGGGAATAAGGGGGAAATGAGAGACTAGAAAGGCAAATGGGCACCATCTGCGAAGTCGGCGGAGCAGATGGTGCCCATTAAATCCCCGTTAAATCCGGTCTGGATTTAGAAAATTGATAATTGAAACATTGTAAATTGATTGAAAATTGCAAAATTGGAAATTGAAAATTAATTACTTCTGGATTCCCGCCTTCGCGGGTGAGAAGCGGCCATAAGGAGCTTCGCAAGACTTATTGAGTTTTTTTACGAGTGAAGCGAAGTAAAAAATCCAATAAGTGGACAGTTCCTGTTAAGGAATGACAGATAAAAAAAGATGAGGGGAGAGGAAACCACCTTTCTTAAAAAGTTTCTAAAAACTTATTCCGGTGATAATGCGGAAAAAATATCCAATAACGGGAGTAAGAAACTGCCAAAGGAAGAAAATAAAAATGACGAGAAAAACCAAAGAATATCTTTCCATATCTCTCCTTAAAATCTGAAGTCTTTGGGGCAAAAAAGAAAAAAGAATTTTGGAGCCGTCCAGGGGAGGAATGGGAACCAGATTGAAAATAGCCAGAACAATGTTTATAAGAACAATCATAAAAGAAATTTCAATAAAAGCGGGAGGCAAAATTCCGTAACTTCCGAACCTTATGATAAGGCCGAAAAACAGAGCTAAAATGATATTGGAAAGAGGTCCCGCTCCGGCCACATACGCTTCTCCCCATTTTTGATTGCGGAGATTATATGGATTATAAGGAACAGGCTTAGCCCAGCCGATGAGAAAACTAGAACCGGAAAAAACAAGAAGAAGCGGAAGGATAACCGACCCCAGCCAGTCAATATGTTTAAGGGGGTTTAGAGTGAGTCTGCCCGCGTATTCGGCCGTTCTGTCCCCCAAAGAACGGGCGGCGTATCCATGAGAAACTTCATGGACAACCACGGACATAATAAGAATTATGATGGAAAATATTGTGGAAAGTTGCATAGTATTCATTATATGGTAACATAACCGAACACAATATTTAAATTGATCTAATTAACCTAAGTACTCTAATTTCTAAACAAGCACCAAACTCCAATGCTCAAAAGAGACTGAATTTTTGGGATTTGGACATTGGAACTTTATTAGGTGAATTAGAAATTAGGTAATTAGAAATTTTCTTGATATGGCCAACATTTGCCCCATAACTAAAAAAGGAACGAAGATGCGCGGAGGTTACTCCAACAGAACCCGCGCCACCCAATTTAACCCGACCGGAATGAAGCGGAGTTACCCCAACCTGCAAAAAAAGCGGATTTATGTGCCGGAACTCAAGAAATATTTTGTTTTAAACATTTCCACCAAAGCCATCAAAACTATCAATAAGAATGGGGCTTACGCGACATTGAAGAAGGCAGGGATAATATAAGCCACTAGGGTTTAGCCACTAGCCACTAGGGTAAATACAAAAAACAAAGAGAAAACAGGGTTCGCCTTTGGCGAACCCTGTTTTCTTCCCTAGTGGCTAATCCCTAGTACCTAGTGGCTGTATTTTCTCTCCATCCGATTCAAACCCAACCATCCCCGCATCCATTGTTTTAAAAACCTCCGCCTCAAACCGGCTAAGCAGATCCAAAACTTCTTTGTCCGGGTGGCCAAACTTGTTATCCTTTCCGGCGGAAATTACGGCAAAGGAGGGCGAAGCGAAACCTAAGAAAGATTCCGAAGAAGAATTTTTGGAACCGTGATGGGACACCTTGAGCACATCGGCTTTAAGATTTTTCCCGTCTAAGTCCGCCAAGTAGTTTTCAACTTCTTCCGGAGAATCTCCGGTCAGAAGAAAAGATGTTTCTCCATAAATGAGTTTAGCCACAACCGAGGCCGTATTTGTTTCCCAACCGGAAGAATCCCTATCGGGAAAAAGAATCGCTATTTCCGCTCCCCCGCCAAGATCAACAGACATACCCCTCTTCGCCAAAATTTCTTTCGTTTTTTTGTTTTTTAGCAAGCTTTTTAATTCCTTTTCAACTTCCGTTCCTGCTTCCGCCCCGCTTTCCAAGAACATTCCGACCGAATAATTTTGGAGGACAGCGGGAATTCCTCCGATATGATCAAAATCCGGATGGGTGGCGATAATCATATCAATGGAACGGTCGTAAAAAGGCATCACTTTTCCAAGTTCGCGGAGAACGCTTTTATTCGGACCGCCATCCATGAGAATCTGGTTTCCATTCGGCGCTTCAATAAATATCGCGTCTCCTTGCCCCACATTGAGAAAATAGACTTTAAGGAGACCGGCTCTTTCTTCCGCGAAAACTCCGTACCAAATAATTAAAACTGAACTGAAAAGAAAGAGGAGAAGATACCAGTGAAAATTCTTTTTAGGACGTTCTAACATGGAACAATTATACAACTTACGGAGGGGAGAGAGGAGTAGTATAATGTAAGAAGAAATTACCTAATTCACCTAATTTCTAATTGATCTAATAAAGCTCCAATGACCAATACCCGAGTGGATATTGGGATTTTATTAGAAATTAGATCAATTAGATTAATTAGAAATTTGATAAGGTATATTATGGAATAATTTTCTCTAACTTATAGAGTATTACTAAAATAAAAAAATAATTATATAAATACATGACCCGTCCTTTCATCGCCCAAACATTTAATATCCCTGAGTTAAAGGGAATTTCTCGAAAAACAATTGAGGAACATTTGAAACTTTACGCTGGATACGTGAAGCATACAAACCTCATTTTGGAAAAAATTGATGATTTATCAAAAGATCCCGAAAAAAATTCTTATATCCTGTCCGAAACTCAAAGAAGATTCGGGTTTGAATTCGGCGGAATGAGAAATCATGAATATTATTTCCGCGCCCTTGAAGGAGGGGGAAAAGCGCTCTTTGCAAAAAGCGATCTTCGGAAAGCAATAGCAAAGGAGTGGGGGGATTATGAAGTTTGGGTAAATAAATTCAAAGCCTTGGCAATGACAAGAGGCATCGGCTGGGCAATTCTTTATTATGATTCTTTTTCCGAGAGGCTTGTCCAAACATGGGTTGACGAACAGCACATGGGGCATCTTCCCGGGCTTTCTTTCATTTTTGGCATTGATATGTTTGAGCACGCCTACATGATTGATTATGTTCCGGGAGAAAAGAAAAAATACATTGACGCTTACTGGAACAGTGTTAATTTTGAAAACATTGAGAAGAATTTTAAGAAAGCGACTAGCTTGATCAAGATTTAAATTTTCTGACACAATTTTCTGACACAAAAAAAGAGGATGCGCAAAAAAATCAGCACACACTAATTCGTTGCTATAGCAACGAATTAGTGTGTGCTGATTTTTTTGCGCATCCTCTTTTTTTGTGTCAGAAAATTGTGTCAGAAAATTTAAATCTTGATCAAGCTAGTCGCTTTCTTAAAATTCTTCTCAATGTTTTCAAAATTAACACTGTTCCAGTAAGCGTCAATGTATTTTTTCTTTTCTCCCGGAACATAATCAATCATGTAGGCGTGCTCAAACATATCAATGCCAAAAATGAAAGAAAGCCCGGGAAGATGCCCCATGTGCTGTTCGTCAACCCATGTTTGGACAAGCCTCTCGGAAAAAGAATCATAATAAAGAATTGCCCAGCCGATGCCTCTTGTCATTGCCAAGGCTTTGAATTTATTTACCCAAACTTCATAATCCCCCCACTCCTTTGCTATTGCTTTCCGAAGATCGCTTTTTGCAAAGAGCGCTTTTCCCCCTCCTTCAAGGGCGCGGAAATAATATTCATGATTTCTCATTCCGCCGAATTCAAACCCGAATCTTCTTTGAGTTTCGGACAGGATATAAGAATTTTTTTCGGGATCTTTTGATAAATCATCAATTTTTTCCAAAATGAGGTTTGTATGCTTCACGTATCCAGCGTAAAGTTTCAAATGTTCCTCAATTGTTTTTCGAGAAATTCCCTTTAACTCAGGGATATTAAATGTTTGGGCGATGAAAGGACGGGTCATGTATTTATATAATTATTTTTTTATTTTAGTAATACTCTATAAGTTAGAGAAAATTATTCCATAATATACCTTATCAAATTTCTAATTAATCTAATTGATCTAATTTCTAATAAAATCCCAATATCCACTCGGGTATTGGTCATTGGAGCTTTATTAGATCAATTAGAAATTAGGTGAATTAGGTAATTTCTTCTTACATTATACTACTCCTCTCTCCCCTCCGTAAGTTGTATAATTGTTCCATGTTAGAACGTCCTAAAAAGAATTTTCACTGGTATCTTCTCCTCTTTCTTTTCAGTTCAGTTTTAATTATTTGGTACGGAGTTTTCGCGGAAGAAAGAGCCGGTCTCCTTAAAGTCTATTTTCTCAATGTGGGGCAAGGAGACGCGATATTTATTGAAGCGCCGAATGGAAACCAGATTCTCATGGATGGCGGTCCGAATAAAAGCGTTCTCCGCGAACTTGGAAAAGTGATGCCTTTTTACGACCGTTCCATTGATATGATTATCGCCACCCATCCGGATTTTGATCATATCGGAGGAATTCCCGCTGTCCTCCAAAATTATTCGGTCGGAATGTTCTTGGAAAGCGGGGCGGAAGCAGGAACGGAAGTTGAAAAGGAATTAAAAAGCTTGCTAAAAAACAAAAAAACGAAAGAAATTTTGGCGAAGAGGGGTATGTCTGTTGATCTTGGCGGGGGAGCGGAAATAGCGATTCTTTTTCCCGATAGGGATTCTTCCGGTTGGGAAACAAATACGGCCTCGGTTGTGGCTAAACTCATTTATGGAGAAACATCTTTTCTTCTGACCGGAGATTCTCCGGAAGAAGTTGAAAACTACTTGGCGGACTTAGACGGGAAAAATCTTAAAGCCGATGTGCTCAAGGTGTCCCATCACGGTTCCAAAAATTCTTCTTCGGAATCTTTCTTAGGTTTCGCTTCGCCCTCCTTTGCCGTAATTTCCGCCGGAAAGGATAACAAGTTTGGCCACCCGGACAAAGAAGTTTTGGATCTGCTTAGCCGGTTTGAGGCGGAGGTTTTTAAAACAATGGATGCGGGGATGGTTGGGTTTGAATCGGATGGAGAGAAAATACAGCCACTAGGTACTAGGGATTAGCCACTAGGGAAGAAAACAGGGTTCGCCAAAGGCGAACCCTGTTTTCTCTTTGTTTTTTGTATTTACCCTAGTGGCTAGTGGCTAAACCCTAGTGGCTTATATTATCCCTGCCTTCTTCAATGTCGCGTAAGCCCCATTCTTATTGATAGTTTTGATGGCTTTGGTGGAAATGTTTAAAACAAAATATTTCTTGAGTTCCGGCACATAAATCCGCTTTTTTTGCAGGTTGGGGTAACTCCGCTTCATTCCGGTCGGGTTAAATTGGGTGGCGCGGGTTCTGTTGGAGTAACCTCCGCGCATCTTCGTTCCTTTTTTAGTTATGGGGCAAATGTTGGCCATATCAAGAAAATTTCTAATTACCTAATTTCTAATTCACCTAATAAAGTTCCAATGTCCAAATCCCAAAAATTCAGTCTCTTTTGAGCATTGGAGTTTGGTGCTTGTTTAGAAATTAGAGTACTTAGGTTAATTAGATCAATTTAAATATTGTGTTCGGTTATGTTACCATATAATGAATACTATGCAACTTTCCACAATATTTTCCATCATAATTCTTATTATGTCCGTGGTTGTCCATGAAGTTTCTCATGGATACGCCGCCCGTTCTTTGGGGGACAGAACGGCCGAATACGCGGGCAGACTCACTCTAAACCCCCTTAAACATATTGACTGGCTGGGGTCGGTTATCCTTCCGCTTCTTCTTGTTTTTTCCGGTTCTAGTTTTCTCATCGGCTGGGCTAAGCCTGTTCCTTATAATCCATATAATCTCCGCAATCAAAAATGGGGAGAAGCGTATGTGGCCGGAGCGGGACCTCTTTCCAATATCATTTTAGCTCTGTTTTTCGGCCTTATCATAAGGTTCGGAAGTTACGGAATTTTGCCTCCCGCTTTTATTGAAATTTCTTTTATGATTGTTCTTATAAACATTGTTCTGGCTATTTTCAATCTGGTTCCCATTCCTCCCCTGGACGGCTCCAAAATTCTTTTTTCTTTTTTGCCCCAAAGACTTCAGATTTTAAGGAGAGATATGGAAAGATATTCTTTGGTTTTTCTCGTCATTTTTATTTTCTTCCTTTGGCAGTTTCTTACTCCCGTTATTGGATATTTTTTCCGCATTATCACCGGAATAAGTTTTTAGAAACTTTTTAAGAAAGGTGGTTTCCTCTCCCCTCATCTTTTTTTATCTGTCATTCCTTAACAGGAACTGTCCACTTATTGGATTTTTTACTTCGCTTCACTCGTAAAAAAACTCAATAAGTCTTGCGAAGCTCCTTATGGCCGCTTCTCACCCGCGAAGGCGGGAATCCAGAAGTAATTAATTTTCAATTTCCAATTTTGCAATTTTCAATCAATTTACAATGTTTCAATTATCAATTTTCTAAATCCAGACCGGATTTAACGGGGATTTAATGGGCACCATCTGCTCCGCCGACTTCGCAGATGGTGCCCATTTGCCTTTCTAGTCTCTCATTTCCCCCTTATTCCCAGCCCTTTCTTCACCATTGACAAAATGCAAAAATCATGTTATAACTATAATCCAACATTGACAAAAACAGCATAAATATGCTAGAATAAAATCAGCAAAAACATTTTCTTGATCCAGCGCGGGGTTCGGAAAATGAGTACATCAACAAAAACGCGCAGATCGGAGAAACCCAATGAAAGTATTTCAAGAATTAACCGGCCTTCCGCTTATGCGGTATGGGTTCGTCCACGTTACGGGGCTTCCGGTAAACAGAGGGGATAATGAGGAGAGCAGAATTACGGCTGATCCGCAACAGCTTGGTCGTTACGATTACAACAATGGGGTTGATGTTATGGTAACTTTGGATGGCGAAGTTTGGATCCGCCACGCTTCGGACAACAAAGCGACTCGCTCTCCGGAATTCGGAAGGCTTCGGGAGAAGCTTTGTCCTAAGGGGAAGGGAGTTTTCGTCCCTTGTTCCAATGGAGAAGCAGTCCCGTCCTATATGATTCTTTCCCGGGTCTCTGATCCATATTGGATCGGATACGAGGGAAAATATCGGTTTAGTTTTCCACAAGGTCAAGTTACCTCCGTTCAGGAATTGGCTGATCCGGTTATTGTGAGGGATTAGTTTTTGATATCGCCCAAGCTGTTATCGGTAGTACCGATAACAGCTTTTTCTTTTTTGAAATCTCGCGCGATTTGCTTTTTAAACATTTATATATTAAGATATTGCCTACATCTGGAGTTACCCCAGTGAAATCCCGCAAGCGGGAAGATTTCTTGCGGAATTTCATTTCACGGGGTGGCGATTTTAATAGTCGCTATGCTCCTTTAAAATCAGCCATGCCAACAATCAATCAGCTTATAAAACGAAGCAGAAAAAACCCCAAGCGAAAGTCAAAGACTCCGGCTTTGACCCGCTCTTTTAATGTGCTTAAAAACAAGCCTGTCTTTTTCAATTCTCCTTTTAAAAGAGGCGTTTGCACAAAAGTTACGACCAAAACCCCAAGAAAGCCAAACTCCGCTATCCGGAAGATCGCGAGAGTCCGCCTTACAAACGGCATGGAAGTAACAGCTTACATCCCCGGCATCGGCCACGCTCTTCAGGAGCACTCAGTGGTAGTGCTTCGCGGAGGACGCGTTAAGGACGTTAACCTCCGCTACACCATTGTCCGAGGCGTTTTGGACGCGACAGGCGTGGAGAATAGAAAGAAGGGGAGAAGCCAGTATGGAGCAAAGCGGTCAAAGACCGCATAACATCATATTAAATCTATGAATAAAATCCCTCGCCCATAAGAATGGGCACTCCCTTTATATAAAGGGAGATTTAAATCCTCCTTTCTTAAAGGAGGTGTCCGGTAATCCGGACGGAGGATTTTATCCGTAAGATTAAGAATCTTATTTTATGAGAAGAAAAGTGAAAAATAGAAATGAAGTTGCTCCAGAATCTGTTTATAACTCGGTCAAGGTGGCCAAGTTCATAAACAAGGTTATGGGAAGCGGAAAAAAAGTGGCTGCCCGAAAGGTGGTTTACGGCGCTTTTGATTTGATTAAAATAAAAACCAAGACGGAAAATCCTCTTGAAGTTTTTGAGTCTGCCATAAAAAATGTTTCTCCGGTTATGGAAGTCCGCTCAAGACGGGTGGGAGGCGCCAACTATCAGGTGCCCGTGGAAGTCCGTCAGGACAGGAGGCTCGCTCTTGCCGTTCGCTGGATACTTGACGCGGCCAGGTCAAAAAAAGGCGCTCCTATGGCTGAAAAACTTTCCAACGAGCTTATTTCTGCTTCCAAAAACGAAGGCGAAGCCGTGAAAAAACGCGAGAATACTCACAAGATGGCGGAAGCGAACAAAGCCTTTGCCCATTTCGCATGGTAAAGTTTTTGTAATTTTGGCGAATTTCTTCGTTGCTTCGCTCGTTTGCTCCTTGAACTTCATCCAAAATTACAAAAACTTGAAAATTTTACGTTTCTTACTTCATCGAAAATTGAAAGAAATCCTAAATTTTTTTGCGATCTAAATATGGAAATATATAAAAGTAAAGAAAACCACAAAGATCCAGTAAAAACTGCCAGGAGTAATTATGTTGCGCTCAGCTTCTTGTATATAGTACTGAGTATTCTCTTATTTTTTGGTGCTAAATCTAAAGCAGTTTACTATCTTTTTCCATCAGCAATTTTTCTTATTGTGATTAGTTACCTCTTATCAAAGAGAAGAATGATAGGAATTTATCTAGGTTGGTTGTTTATTTTGATAGGTGTGTTAAGTGTTTTTATAAACGGGGCGTGGATAAGTTTGATTGTTGTTGCCTATCTTTCATATTGGAACTATAAAGCTTCCGAAAACCTAAAGAATGATCTTGCTCAAAATAATAATCCGATCAAGACGTAAAAAAATAAAAAACCGCCCGAAGGGCGGTTTTTGCGTAGTTTAAGAATCAGGATTCTTCAAAGTATTCTTCCAGAAAGGCTCGGGCTTTCCTGAAAGCTTGGCCACGATGAGAAATTTTGTTTTCTTCCTCGGTTGTCATCTCCGCCCAAGCTAAACTCGTTCCTTCCGGAACAAAAATGGAACTGTAGGGCATTTTTGGCTGGGGGGCCATTCTCGGTTTTTCAAGAATTCGGCCCCTAACTTTTCCCGAAAATATATGATCATCTCCATCGGGAGTAATCAAAGCTACCATTGTTTCAAAAGTAGCTCCGCGTTTTTCCGGAGGGATGTTTTGAAGTCTCTCCAAACAATACGCCATTGTTTTTTCCGTGCTTGCTTTTTCGCTTTTCCACCGGGCGGATCGTATTCCCGGCTCTCCGTTTAGAGTGTCAATAAACAAACCTGTGTCATCAGCCATAGTACAGGCGTCGTGACTTGCCCATTCAAAAGCAAATCGCGCTTTTTTAAGGGCATTTTCGGCAAGGGTTTTTCCGTCTTCGTCCGCCTCTCCTTTTATTCCGTCTTCCGCGAGGGTTCGGATAGTGAATCTGGATCCTTTGAATAAGGTCTTAATTTGTTCCGCTTTGGACGCGTTTCTTGTAGCAAGAATAATAATCATAATTCCTTATGTTGAGTTTTAAATTTCTTCTTGTTTCAGGCTACATTATATCAATAGGAAAGTAAAGAAATTTAATACAAAGATTGAAAGTAGGAAAGTTTGACTTTCTTACTAAGTGAGAATATGATTTAAATATGAGTATTGTTAATGTAAAAACAAAATATCAGATAGTTATCCCTGCCAAGGTTCGCAAAATGGCGGGTATTCAGGTTGGGGATTTTCTTATGGCCGGGTACGAAAAAGGGAAAATCACTCTTACCCCGCAGGCGGTTATTGATCGCAAGCACTTGGCAAAATTGCCCAAGGGTATCCGTGAAGGATTGGAGGATATTAGAAAAGGGAGAGTGAAAGGCCCTTTTTATTCAGTGGAAGAATTACGAAAAGATCTTGAGTCATGAAATATTATCGTTCGGAAAGATTTGACCGGAGTTTTAAAAAATTATCCTTTCGCATTAAGAAAGTTTTTTACAAACAGCTGAATTTTCTTTTAAAGGATTTAAAACATCCCTCTTTGCGCGCTAAAAAGTATGATGAGGCGACTGGAGTTTGGCAGGCAAGGGTAACGCAAAATGTGCGATTCTATTTTGTAATTGATAAAGATTCATATTTTTTGGTTGACATTAAAAAACATAAAGATTAAAAAACAGCCCGAAGGGCGGTTTTGTTTGACAGGAAAGGTTTGGGGGAGTAATCTTTTGGCTAGAAAATTGAACATTCAAAAGAAAGGAGAGTGTATGGCGATTAAAAGAAGTGTCAAGGATTCCCCTGAAGAGATAATCAAATCAATGGAGGTTCTTAGTGAAGTTTTTGACATGTTTAGAGGTATGTCTGACGGTGTTTCTAAGATCAAACAATACAGAAAAATGGCTGAGAAAACGCTTCGGAACCTTGATCATGGGTTTGCTAAGATTCTGAATAGCGATGAAACGGAAACAGTCAGGTGGGCGGGAAGGATGAAATTCTGCGTTCAAATGCTTTATGAAATTGATCGAAACCTGGCTTTTGCGGGTAAACCTCAATTTGATTGGGCTAAAGTTATTGGAGCCATAACCTTTCTTGAGGTTCACATCAAAGCATCAGAGAGCACTCTGGAATTGAACTATGCCATAAGGGAAAGAGGGACGAGGGTCTAAGGTAGAAATGCATAGCCCGCATTGGCCAAAGGCCAATGCGGGCTTTAATATTTTTTGATTGGACTTTTTTTGCCGTTCATACTAGAATACTTCTCACAGCTTACAGCTTTTTATTTTAATTCGGCTGTCGTCAAGCCGTTTTCTTTTTAGTATTTTGTATTAAAAGACATTTATGCAACGAGACTATCCACTGGAGAAGGTGCGAAACTTCGGAATTATCGCCCATATTGACGCCGGAAAAACCACCACTTCCGAGCGCGTTTTGTTTTACACCGGAATGACGCACAAAATCGGAGAGGTTCACGAAGGAGAAACGGTAACCGACTGGATGGAGCAGGAGAGGGAGCGCGGTATCACTATTACCGCCGCGGCCATTACGTGTTTCTGGAATCCGACATATATGCCGAAAACGGATACTTCAAAGAAAGTCCGTTTCAATATCATTGATACTCCCGGGCATATTGACTTTACAGCCGAGGTGAAAAGATCCCTCCGCGTTTTGGACGGGGCTGTTGTCGTGTTTGACGGGGTGGCCGGAGTGGAACCGCAGTCCGAAACCAACTGGCGCTATGCCGATGAAGGAAAAGTGCCCCGCCTCTGCTTCATAAACAAAATGGACAGAATGGGTGCCTCTTTTGAATTTTCTTTCAAATCCATTTTGGAGAGGCTTAACAAAAACGCCATCAGAATGCAGATTCCGATTGGTCTTGAAGAAAATCATGTCGGAGTGGTGGATCTTTTGAATATGAAAGCTTATTACTTTGAAGGCGCTATGGGCGAAATTGTCAAAGAAGCGGAAATTCCGGCCGGGCTTTTGGAAGACGCCAAAAAATATCGCGCGGAAACAGTGGAGAAAATCGTGGAAAATGACGACGCGGCTATGAGCGCTTATCTTGAAGGAAAAGAAGTTTCTATTCCGGATTTGAAGAAAATTTTGCGAAAAGCTGTCATTGAAAATAAAGTTTTTCCCGTTTACACTGGCTCGGCTCTCAAAAACAAAGGCGTTCAGCTCGTTTTGGATGCTGTCGTAGACTTTCTTCCTTCGCCTTTGGATATTCCGCCGGTGTGGGGAATTGATCCTAAGACGGGAGAAAAAATTGAGAGAAAAGCTTCGGATGAAGAGCCTTTTTCCGCGCTTGCTTTCAAACTTCAGTCCGATCCTTTTGTCGGCCAGCTAACTTTCTTCCGAGTTTATTCTGGGACCATTGAATCCGGCTCTTATGTCTACAATTCTACGACTGGAAAAAGAGAAAGGCTTTCTCGCATTGTCCGTTTACAGGCTAATGAGAGAGAAGAAGTGAAAAAAGTTTTCTCCGGAGAAATTGCCGCGGCTGTCGGGCTCAAAGAGGCCAAGACATCCCACACTCTTTGCGATGAAGATAAGCCGATTATTCTTGACCCCATTAAATTTATGGAGCCTGTTGTTTCTCTCCGTATTGAGCCGAAGACAAAAGCCGATCAGGAAAAAATGGGTATGGCCATGAAGCGTTTGGCTGACGAAGATCCGACATTCAAGATTTCGAGCAATGCGGAAACAGGCGAGACTATCATTGCCGGAATGGGCGAGCTTCATCTTGATATCATGGTAGATAGAATGAAGAGAGAATTCAGCGTGGAAACCAACGTCGGCAAGCCTCAAGTCGCCTACAAAGAAACTATTACCATGGAAGCTGAGGCGGAAAACAAATATATCAAGCAGTCGGGAGGAAAAGGCCAGTACGGACACGTTAAAATCAAAATTAAGCCAATGGATAAGGCTGTGCCGGAGAAGATTCCGAAAAATGTCAGCCGATATGACGACTTTGAGTTTATTAATTCCATCAAGGGAGGCGTTATTCCTCTGGAGTTTATTCCCGCTTGCGAAAAGGGTGTCAAGGAAGGAATGGAGAGAGGGGTTGTGGCCGGATTCAAACTGGTGGATGTTTCTTGCGAGCTTACTTTCGGATCATATCATGACGTGGACTCTTCCGAAATTGCTTACAAGATTGCCGCTTCCCAGGCTCTTCAGGATGCCGCCAGGCGAGCGAGGCCGGTTATTTTGGAGCCGATTATGCGGATGGAGGTGGTTACGCCGGATAAATTCATGGGGGATATTACCGGATATCTTTCATCCAAACGCGCGCAGATTGAAGGAGTGGACGAGAGGGGAATGAACAAAGTTATCAAATCAAAGATACCTCTTTCGGAGACATTCGGATTTACGACGGCTCTCCGTTCAATGTCCGAAGGCCGCGCCAGTTCCAATATGGAATTTGATCATTATGATATTGTGCCGAATAATGTGGCGCAAGAAATAATAGAGGCTCGCAAATAAATAATTTTTGGGAACACGCATAAAGCCGGATAAAATTTTGGAAAACAAAATTTTATCCGGCTTTTGCTATGCTCAAGGCAATTTCTGTCAAGAACCTCCCGTCCCTTCGGGACCCCGGTCATTGACAGAAATTGCCTTTCCGCAATGTTCCCAAAAATTATTTATTTGCTCGCTTTCGGAAAAAGATCGCAATGCTCATTTTTTCTGAAATTTTTTATACCTACTTGCTCGCAAAGTCGGAAAGGGTTCGCAATGGTTTCAATGGTTTCAATGGGCACCATCTGCCGGAGTCTTCGGAGGCAGATGGTGCCCATTTGTCTCCTTTCTTTTTTTCCCGAAACCAAGCCTATCGGGTAATTTGAGGCTTGGTTTCTACAGCCTTTTTCCTGTGTCATTCCCGCCTTCGCGGGAATGACAGAAATGATAACAATTTTCCCCCTTATTATTAGCCCTTTCTTCTCCATTGACAAAACAGTAAAAACATGTCATAACTAATATCACGCATTGACAAAAACAGCACAAATATGGTAAGATGTAGGCAGAAAAGTAGCTCTTTGTAAAGAGAATTACTTACGAAATTTCAGAAAAATTCACAGAAAAGGAAAGCAAATGAACGAAGTTCTAAAACCCAAAGCTAAGTTGCCAACCCTTAAATGGAAACCAGCGCCTCTGGGGCGTCGCGAAAGGCTGATGCGTTGGTTTAACGAAAGGAATGAGGATATAGAAATGCGACAAGCATATCCGGATTTTGAATTCCGGCTTGAAGTGCCAAAAGGAGTTTCTCTTGAACCCGTACTACCTGTCTCTCCTTTTAATAAGGGAGTCGCAGTTGGAGATATCCGAACAATGGACCCTGTCCTGTTCAGGGTAATGCCTTGGGCTCAACCGACCTCTGTGGCGGTTATCAAAGAATGGAGCACGGACAGCTTTCTTGTTGCACCATTCAGTCCTTACGCTGAACCAGCAACCAAGACCGAGTTGCTCCTAAAGAGACAAGACCTTGAAGGAGTTCTTTGTCTGTGGAACACAAGGACTTTTTCCCGTTCAATCATTGAACGCAGTTGGAAGTCCAATAGTCTCACAGAACAAGAACAAGAGGATGTGTGGGAAGTCTTCCGTCATGCAACAACTGGCGTAGAATTATCGGATCGGCTTCTTGCTCAAGTTGGCTGTCCGATAATCCATCCTCGCGATCCTCGGCTCAAGTACCAGGAAGAGCAAACGAAGTTATTTTCCCAAGTTCTTCTAGTTGATTCTCGTTGAAAAGAAAAGTTTCAACTTTCAAAACCCGCTCGGATTCGTCCGGCGGGTTTTTCTTTTGTCTTAATTCTCCCTTTCTTAAAGGGTGAGAAGCGACCTTAAGGAGCTTCGCAAGACTCATTGAGACAATTTCTTAATTGTCCAATGAGTGGACTGCTCCTGTAAGGAGTACCCGAAGGGGGAGGGATTTAAAATCCTCTGGTTGGAGTACCAACCACCTCCTTTAAGAAAGGAGGATTTAAGACTGGATTCCCGCTTTCGCGGGAATGACACAAAATAAAATAACTCAAAACAAAACCCCGGACATGTCCGGGGTTTTTCTGTGGTTTTGCGCGGGGCGTGGCGGGAATGAGAATTCTTTTTATAGTTTCAAGAATTTTTACAGCTTCTTTTTATACAGCTCCAAGAATTTTGGGAGTTGGGAATGAAGGGGAGAGGGGAGATTTTTAAGAGAAAACCATTTTACCTCGTCAAATTTGTGCGGTTCGCCATTTTTAACTTTCTTTTTGTCTACCAGAACTTTGAATTCAATAGAGATCCAATGAGTTTTCACTCCTTCGTGTTCTCTGTGTATATCTCTAAATCCCAAAAATTCGCACTCTAAAATATCCGTGCAATATTCTTCCTTAATTTCTTTCTTCAGGGTATTTTCCACCGTATCTCCGAATTCAAGCCCTCCGCCTCCGCAGTCCCATCTTCCGTGCTCATCCCGGCAATTCTTGCTTCTCTTTGATAAAACAACATTGCCTTTCCCGTCGTGGCAAAGATAAACAACTGTTATTCCCGTGTAATCAACTCCTTTTTTCATAAAGTAATTTTGTGCGCGCTCTGGGATTTGGTCACGCATAATTTTTTGCTAAAAATTTGCGCGACCCCGCCTCGCGCCGTCGCGCTCCGGCTTTCAAATCTGGCTTACGCTTTGTTCTAAAACATCACAAAGCTAGCCTTCTCAGCGTGCACTTCATTCACTTCGTTCATTTGTGCGCGCTGAGGGATTTGAACCCCCGACCTTCCGCGTGTAAAGCGGTCGCTCTACCAACTGAGCTAAGCGCGCATGTTTTTAATTCCTCCTTTCTTAAAGGAGGTGGCCCCGCATAATTCGGGGCGGAGCCGGAGGATTTTAAATCCCTCCCCTCGAAGACTCGGGACTCCCTTTAATAAAGGGAGAATAAATACATTGTGTAGAGTATCCTAAATTTGCTCATTTTTCAATGCTTGCTATTATTTCCTTGTGCCTCAACTTAAATCTTCAAACTTAAATCTAAAATCTATTGAAGTTCTCTATGAAGACTCTGACTGCTTGGTTATAAACAAACCAGCTGGACTTGTCGTGCATCCTGACGGCCGGACAAAAGAGCCGGCTCTTACCGACTGGATTCTGGAGAAATATCCGGAAATAAAGAATGTCGGCGAGCCTCTCACCCTTCAAAATGGAGAAACTATTTTTCGCCCGGGCATAGTCCATAGGCTGGATCGGGAAACTTCCGGAGCGCTCATTATCGCTAAAACACAAGAGATGTTTTTGCGTTTAAAAAAACAATTTCAAGAAAAAGAGATTTCCAAAATTTACCACGCTTTTGTTTACGGCCGGGTCAAAAATGACGAGGGAATAATTGACCGTCGTATCGGGAGAAGCAAGAACGATTTTCGGCAATGGTCGGCCCAGAGGGGAGCTAAGGGCGAGATGCGCGAGGCAGTGACAGAATACAGAGTTTTGGAAAGAGGCAAGGATGTTTCTCTTGTTGAAGTAACCCCCAAGACAGGCCGGACCCACCAGATCCGCGTCCATTTTAAAGCAATCAATTATCCGGTTGTCTGCGACAAGCTGTACGCTCCGAAAAGAGAATGTTTGCTCGGATTTGGCCGGACAGCTTTGCACTCCCGTTCTTTGGAATTTTCTCTTTTGGATGGCAAAAGAGTAAAGGTGGAAGCGCCATACCCGAAAGACTTCAATGGTGCCATTGAAGTCTTTAAATCCTAAATTCTAAATCCGAAATCCTAAACAAACGAAGTCAAATAAAGAAAATTCGAAATTTCAAACAAAGACAATCTCCGTTTAGAATTTTTTATATTTGAATTTAGAATTTGTTTCGGATTTCGTGCTTCGGATTTCGGATTTTTAATTTGATTTGCTTAAAAATGAAGTCTATGCTAGATTATTGCTTACCATGCAATCTATAAAAGGAGCTACAATTTCTCCGGTAAATATGGAAGAAAGGCAAAAAATGGATCTCCGATCGGGGGATTCCGTCCGAGTGCACCAGAAAATCAAGGAAAAAGACAAATTCAGAATCCAGGTTTTTGAAGGGCTTGTTTTAGCGAGAAAGCACGGCGGGGAAGCGGGAGGCACCTTTACCGTAAGAAAAATTGTTGATGGGGTTGGAGTTGAAAGGATTTTTCCTCTTTATTCTCCTCTCATTGAAAAAATTGAAGTTTTGAAAAGAGCCAAAGTTCGCCAGGCCAAGCTTTACCATATCCGCGAGAAGGCAGCCAAGGAAGTCCGCAAAGAAATGCGCAGAGAAAGATTTTCCGCTCCTGTTTCCGAAGCTATTCCCGCCGAAATTGCTCCAGAAGAAGTTGTAAAATAAATCCATTAAAAAAACGCCTCACGTGAGGCGTTTTTTTAAATCCTCCTTTATAAAGGAGGTGTCCCTTCCCATTTTTGGTAATTGAAAAACTCGATAATCAAAACTGGGGAGGGACGGAGGATTTTATTAACTCCAAAAAATCCCTCCCCTAGAAGATTCGGGACTCCCTTTAAAAAAGGGAGAATTAAGGCATGTGACTTATAAGTTTTAAAAAAGTTGAAAATTGATAAAATGTTAGGTATAGTTAAGCTGAAATTATAGGGGGGTAGATGATATTGACAAATATGCGCAGGTGGTGTAATGGTAAACACGCCGTCTTGAGGTGGCGGTGCCCGTATGGGCGTGGAGGTTCAAGTCCTCTCCTGCGCACAAAAATGAGCGAAGCGAGTTTTTGGGCGGGAAGCAAACCAAACTGCTTTGGTTTGCGGGAGGACTTGAAGGCCGGAGCCATGTTGAGGCGGAGTCTTCGGAGCCGAAACAGGCGAGGCAAGGTTATGGAAATTTTGCGTAGCAAAATTATCCGGAACCAAGTCCTCTCCCGCGCACAAAAATGAGCAAATAAAAGTTTTACTTAAAATAGTACTTTAAGGGGGTATTATTCAAAAAATAAATTCAATATATGATTTTTTCAAGAATAGCAATGGTAATTGCGAGTGTAATATTCTTTATTTTTATCGATGGAGCTATTACTTCACTCATAGTTGTAATTTATCCTGATATACGATATGGGGGTATAAATAAATTTATTCTACTGTCGTTTCCTGCAATAATCTCTTTAATTTTATCAATAGGTTTTTATGTAAAATATAGGAATTATAGACTTCAAACTATTGGGTTTGTGGCACTTGTGATTTTAATTATGATATTTGGAATGATTGTTTTTATTCTGAATAATTTAGGTTTAGACTAAACGTTAGTATTTATCATGCTCTACACTAAAAAAGGAGACAAGGGAAAAACGAAATTGTGGGGGTGTTGCCAAAGCATTTCCAAGAGCGGGGCGGTGGCTGAAGCGCTGGGGAGCTTGGATGAGATAAATTCGCTTTTGGGAGTGTGCAAGGTAAAAGCCAGAGATTTAAGATTTAAGATTAAAGATTTAAGAGGGGAAGATTTGTTGCACGAGATACAAGAAAATCTTTTTATAATTCAAGCAGAACTGGCTGGAGTGCCGAAGACTATTTCAGAGAAAAAAGTAAAAGATCTGGAAAAAATAATAGGAGAAATTGAAAAAGAGCTTCCTCCCATAAAAACCTTTTTCATTTCCGGCGGGACGGAACTCGCCTCCCTTTTTGATTTTGCCCGCGCAGTCGCTCGCCGAGCCGAGAGGAGGGTAGTGGCTGTTTCTGACGAAGGATCTGTTAAATTTGGCGAATTTACTCTTTCGTATCTCAACCGCCTTTCCAGTATTCTTTACGCTCTTGCTCGTTTTGCCAACCATGTTGCTGGAATTAAAGAAAAATCTCCCGATTACAAATAAAAAGATAAAAATAAATAAAAAGGCAAAAATTCAGCATACACTAATTGTAAGCTATAGCTTACAATTAGTGTATGCTGAATT
>CAYGHQ010000005.1:0-33392 GCA_964349845.1 uncultured Candidatus Saccharibacteria bacterium | reverse complement strand
CAACTACGACTCTTTTACTTTTAATCTTGTACATTATTTTAAAATATTACATCACATTTTTAAGAAAGATGTGCTCAAAATCCTACGATCGTATGATTGTGAGCAGAATCTTAAAATAATCATAAGATTTTAATCATATTTTTAGCGGTTTTTATTGAGACTGATTCTAACTGTTCAATAAAGTTAGCATGCCAAAAATATGGCTTAAAATAACAATCAATCACAATTAGTTGGAGAAAAACTCTTTACGGGATTGACAAAAACAGGTGTTTGGGGTTATAATGGAGGGTAGTAAAGTTCGTTGAAACAACTTTAAACAGGTGGCTTTGTCCTTCCATAGCTCATTGGGATGAGCGAAGGGGGGGTGAAGTAATCACCAGTACTGAAGGAAGCGATATGACATTTCAAAGTTTGATTGCGGCTGGAAATTTTGACCATGTTAACGGAGATATAACAGAAGAAAGATTTCCTTTGCCGAAAAATATGGTTCTTGGTTCGGATCCGCGAATCTTCCGTTTCAAGGATAACCCGCCTCTTCAATACGCTCAAACGAAAATGGCCGAAGAAGGATACTATCCTGCGACATTTTGGGACCTTTTGGATTTTGCAGCCAAAAGACCAGAGGCGCTGGAGTATGAGGGTTCTGCTATCGAAGCTAGGGGTACTGTAGTAGAAATTGATGTGTACCTTTGGATTCCTGCAATTCATCGTGATGGTGGTGGGCGTAAACTTGACCTTGGACCAATTGCTGAGGTTGGCGCTAATCTCCAAGAAGAAAGAATAGGTCTCTATCGTCAGTTAGCCGTTCGCAAATAGCTTTTGCATCTCACTAAGCCTCGTCGCAAGACGAGGCTTTTCTCTTATCTCCTTTCCCCCTGCCTGAGGGGAAAGGGGTGGGGAGAAAGCCTCCGCTCTAGGGTGGAGGATTTTCTTTTTAATTTTCCGCAGAGAAATCTTCGGTTTTTATTTTGCCTGAATTTCCCCAAATTTTCCCTTGGCGTATAATATTGCGGTCGCAATATTATACGCCAAGGAACTAAATCTCCCACCACCCCGCCGAAGTACCAACCACCCACCTACCATCGCCTGAGCGAAGCAATGGCGGGCAGACCTCCTTTAAGAAAGGAGGAATAAAAACGAAAGACAAATGGGCACCATCTGCGAAGTCCCCGAGCAGATGGTGCCCATTGAAATTTCCCAAACACCACCCCCTCTGCTCGAAGACCTCGCTTCTCACCCTCGTCTGAGGGGAGGAGGAAACACCCCCACAGCCCTACGCGAAGCGTCCGGCTTTTGGATATTGTCTTCCCTAGTCTCTAGTGGCTAACACCTAGTGGCTATTTAGAATCTCTCGCGCTCCCCAATGAAAGTCACAAACAAAACCGGCACGACGAACAAAGTTAAGAACGAAGAAAGCATAAGTCCGAAGATGACCGCAGTTCCGAGAGCTGTCCAAGTCTCATTGGAAAGAGTAACCGGAATGAGCCCAAAAATCGTGCAGATGGAAGTAATGAAAATAGCTTCCAAACGGGATTTTCCGGCGTCAATGACGGATTCGTAAAAAGGAATGCCGAATTTTAAATTGAGATTTATTTTATCCACCAGAATAATGGAATTTTTAACAACAATCCCGAAAAGCGCCAAAATTCCGATAAGCCCGGGAAAACTCAAATTAACCCGAAAGATCGCCAAGCCGACAAAAACCCCGACCAGAGCGAGAGGAACAGCCACAAGCACAATCAAAGCTTTTTTGAAAGAATTAAATTGGACAACCAAGGTGGAAATAATGAGAAGTCCCGCGATAATCATCGCTCTTAAAATAGAAATGACTGACTCGGTATTCTGCTCGTTTTCTCCTCCGTAAACTATTTCATAGCCTTCCGGCAGTTTATAGCTCTCGGCCATCTTTTTTTCAAATTCGGCCAAAACCTGATTCGGCCTCGCGTCCCCTTCAACTCCCGCAGAAAGAAGAACCGTCCTTTTCTGATCAATACGAGTAATGGAATTTACGGACGGCTGGAGAGTAATGTCCGCAACATCCTTAAGAAAAACCGGCTCCCCTCTTAAATTTACAATCTGAAGATTCTGAAGAGATTCCAAGGTGGGAATTTTATCCGGAGCAAAACGGGCATTAACATCAATCTCTTTGTTTTCGCGGAGAACAGTGGTAACTTCCGTTCCGGAGATAGCCATGCGCAAAGCCCCGCCGAGGTAAGCGGAGGAAAGAGCGTTCTCTACCAGCCTTTCCGGCCGAAGCATAAAAGTATATTCCGGAGCGGTATCTTTAAGAGAAATGTCCGGAGCGACGACCCCCGAAATGCCGGAAAGAATAGGCAAAAGATCGTGGGCGATTTTATCCAAAGTATTCAAATCCTCGCCTTTGATTCTCGCTTCAAAAGCCGAGCCGGAAGGAGGCCCGCCCTGAATTGATTCAACAGTGACTATCCCCTCTTTGATCTCTCTCATGCCGGCGCGGAGGACCGAAGCGAAATCATAAGATTTGAAATCTCTTTCCGATTTTGGGATAACCGTTACGACAATAGAAGCCAAGTTGGAAGAATTCTGTCCGCTCCCCGATCCGGCTCCCGATGGCGAGGGTCCCTGTCTTCCGACCAAAGTGGAAAAATGCCTGATTTCCGGATATTTCATAAGTTTTTCTTCCGTCTCTCTCACAATCTTGTCAGTTTCTGAAAGACGGTATCCAATAGGAGCTTCAATGGAAATGTATATCTGATCCTCGTTTGCCGGAGGAAAAAATTCCGTCTTCACGATTCCAAGAACCGGCAAAGCGGCCGAAAAAATGAAAATAGCCAAAACAGCCAAAAGAGTCCGGACGCGCGCTTTCCTCGTATCCGCGAGCTTGCGCAGATATTTTTCGTACGGAGGAAGAAAACGGTCAAAGTGAATGATGCCATGAAGAAGCCTGTTCCAAAAACTTCCTCCTTCGTGATCGCCCTGCTCCCGCAATTTTTTCTTTATGAGATTAGGATCCTGCCATTCTCTCTCCGTCTTAGCTTCATTCGCTATAAGCGCTTCTTTTCCCGCTTTGTTGTTGCGCTCGTACCACCGCAAAAGGAAAAATAATCCGCCGATGCAAAGAACAGCTAAAAAATAATTCCAAATTCCCCCAAAATACGCGAAAAGGCCGGCAAGGGCGATAAGAATCCCTTCGGCAAGATAAAAAAGATTGCGAGTGGGGCGGACGCGTTCCAAAACGGCCGCCAGAGGATGATTTACCATAAGGGCAATAAGAAGGGACGAGATAAGAGTGACGGATACCGTGATAGGAATGGATTTGATAAATTCTCCGATGATGCCGGAGGTAAAAAGAAGGGGGATAAAAGCCCAGACAGTGGTGAGAGTGGTCGTCGTCAAAACTACTTTAAAATCGTTCAAGACCAAAAGCACAGCTTCCTCCGGCGTGTATTTTCCCGTGCGAAGATACTGTTTGGTGGCCGAAACGACGACAATCGCGTCGTCAACCAAAAGGCCGAGAGAAAGAATGAGAGAAAAGACGGAAAGAAAATTCAGGGAAATGCCTGAGAGAAGCATGACGGCAAAAGTAGTGAAAAAGACAAGCGGGATAGCAAGGCCTGCCACAAAAGCTTCCTTGAGGCCGACAATGAGAAAAAGGGTGCCAAAAACCAAAGCAAGAGTGATAAGAAAGTCCCTATTGAGCGCGGTAAAATCTTCATTGATTCTTTCGGCAAAATCCGTCGTGGTCGTATAGGTAATGCCCGAAGGAAATGTTTTTACCATCCGGCCAACCGTTTCTTCCGCGGAATCAACCGTTTCCAAAATTGATCCTCCCGTTCTTTTTACGAGATCAATCGTTACCGCTTCGGCTGGAACGCTTCCCTCCGTGGACAGGCGGGAGTAGACGGATTTTTTAACCGCCTTTTCTTTGACAGAAGCGATATCCTTCAAAAAAACAAAAGACCCGTTTCCATAAGATACGGGAATCCGGCCGAGAGACGACTCGTCAAAAAACCGGCCGTCCGACCGAACCGGATAAACGAATTTTGTCCCTTCAAAATTTCCGGCCGGGATCGCCAAGTTAGCCGAACGAACCGCCTCATTCCCAAGAGAGGGAGAAATTCCATAAAAAATAAGCTTGCCCGGATCGTAGGCGATTTCAAATTCCCTTTCATCTCCTCCGGAAACGTTGATCTCCCGAACTCCCGGGATTTTTTCAAGCTCATCCTTGAGCTTGTCGGCATACTCGCGCATCGTGAAGCCGTCGTAAGGGCCGGTCAGAGCGACAGTCCAAATGGGAGTATCATCAAAAGAAATTTCCAAAACTTGCGGGAGGCTGGCATCGGCCGGAAGCTCCCTTTCCGCGGAAGTAATTCTGTCCCGAAGGCGCCTTATGGAATCAGTGAGATCCTCATCGGCTTCAAATTCCACCACCACGGAGGAAAAAGAGTTGGCCGAATTGGAAGTAATACGCTTTACGCCGGAAAGCCCGGACACAGCCGTTTCAATTTTTTTGGTAATAAGCTCTTCAATGTCGGAAGGCGAAACTCCGGGGTAAACGGTAGAAACTACTGCAATGGGAATTTTAACCTCCGGATTTGATTCGCGGGGCAGATTGAAATACGAATAAATTCCGGCGAGAGAAATAAGGAGAACGAGAAGAATGACTACGCGAAAATTGGAAACGAAAAAATTGAGCCACGATTTGCGGAGTTCGGGATTGAATTCAAGACGCTCCAAATAACGAGAATCGGTGGTTTTGGCAACATTACTCTCGCGATTTTTATTATTCTGGTTGTTGGGAGTTTGAGGCATTGATTAAATTAACCTAATTTCTAATTACCTAATTAACCTAATAAATGCCCAAATCCCAATAAAAAATAAAATCCCAATTCCCAATTGGCATTTGGAGCTTTATTTCCGCCTGCGCGGATCCGCAAGGGCGGAAGAAATTAGGTCAATTAGGTTAATTAGAAATTTCTACTTGTACTTTCTCCCCCGCCTTTAGCCCATACACCGGCGAGATAACCTTCGTTGCCGGAGAAAGATTGGTTTTCACTTCCACAAATTCTCCGGAAACTTCTCCGAGAACAACCGGAACTTCGGCAACCGCCCCCTTGCCATCAACTCTGTATAAAGAAGCTTTCCCGCTTTCCACCTTCACAGCCTGAATGGGCAAAAAATATAAAGGCTCTTTTTCCGCCACACTGCTTCCGGTTATCTGAACCTCCACGTTTCTTCCGATCAAAAGCCCGCCGTTTTCTCCGCCATCCAAAATTTCAATCCGGACCTCCACTTTGCCGGAGAACGGGTCAATGCTTGGAGACACGCGGGAAACTTTTCCCCGCCTTCCCCCCTCCACGACCGCATCCGCTCCTTCGCTCACTCTGGCTTTATCGCCCTCGCTTATGTAAGCCTTGACAATAAGTCCGTTTGGATTGACCACCGAAACAAGAGGCGACCCCATCCCCGCGAGTTCTCCCACCCGAGCCGGAAGGCTTGAGACTCTTCCGGAAATTGGCGAGCGGATTACCGTCTTTGCGATCGCCGCTTCGGCGCTTTGAAGAACCGCTCTTGCCTGCTCCACTCTAGCTTCCTCCGCCGAAATAGCCTCGGAAGTGTTTCCGGCTTTCTTTAAAGCAAGAGCGTTTTCGGCCCGGGAGACGGAAATTTTTCCGGAAGCGATTGCCTGGCTTAAAGAATTAACTCCGGAAATAGCGGATGTAATATTTCCCCGGCCGGTCGTAATATACAGCCTATAAAGATCTAACGTGGCCTGAGAGAGATTTACCGCCCCGTTAATCGCGTCCATGGTCCGGTCAAGAAAAGACCGGATTTCGGAAAGTCTCGCTCCGGCATTTTCCAAAGCAGATTCAATTTCTTCCGGAGAAGAATTTTCGGACAAGGATGCTATCTCCGCCTGCCATTTTAGAAGCTCATCGCGGAGAGACGCGCGGGCGAATTCCGCGTCGTTTTTGGCCTGCGAAGCAGATGTTAGAAAAGTAATTTTAGGGAAAGGTTCCTCAGCTCCGGAAAAAAGAGGTCCGGTCTGTTTCCTTACGGCATCATCCGCTTTTGCGTAAGAATCAGAAAGAGAATTGGGAACGTTGGAATAAAGATTTTTTAAATCGGTTTTTGCGCGGTTAAGATCCGCCTCGGAGATAGCCAAATCTTCGGGACGGGCGGGAGCTTTCATGTCAGCCAAACGAGCTTCCTCGGCAAGAAGCCCCGCCCGGGCTTGAGAAAGAGAAGCCGAGAAGTCGGCATTTTGGAGTGTCAGGAGAATCTGCCCGGGAGAGACAACTTGCCCGATACTCACATTTATAGACGAGATTGGAGCCGTAACCTGGCTTTTGATATCAGCCTGCTCCACACCCTCCACAGTCCCTTCGGCGCTGATTACTCTCGGATCTTTGGCATATTCACCCAAAGTTATTTCCTTAACCGAAGGAACAGTTGAAGAAACCGGTTCCGCTCCGCTTCCTTTTTTTCCGCCCGCAAAAATAGCGCCCAAAATTATTACAAGAGCAATTGTTGAAACTATAAAGACATGATTACGTAAGTATTTCATAAAAAAATAATTCAATGTTTAAATCCGAAGCACGAAATTCGAAATCCGAAACAAATCCCGTCCGCCCTTGCGGATCCGCGCAGGCGGAAAAATGGGGAAAATCCAAAATTCTAAACAAGGATAGATAAAAAATTCCCGTTTAAATATTTGAATTTTCTTTATTTGGCTTCGTTTATTTCGGATTTCGTGCTTCGGATTTCGGATTTTCTTTCTTGATATTACCTTTATTTCGTGTCCCCGGCAACAGGATTTTTGTTGGATAATTTAGCCTTGATTTTAGGGGTAATTCCCACTTTTTGCTCTTTTAAAGCAGTAAAACCTTGACTTTTAAAGATTATAGGTATATAATTAAAAGTGAAATAGTTCACCAAAAACAAAAAGGTGTCATATGAATAATAAAGTAATATTGCTGGAAAAGCCTGAAGGACAAAGTTGGACTGAGCAAGAGGTTAATGCCCTCACCAACCGTTCAATGGTTGAAGTTGAACGGTTACGGGCGAAGCCGCACCGCTTGACAGTAATGAACAGGCCACTAGGTAAGCCCATCGCTGAAGTTCTGACCAATACTAGTTTCACCCAGCGAGAAGTTGACTACCGAAACCGCTGGGCATAAAAACTCAGAAAAACTTCGATCGCCCCGCGCGCTAGCGCGGGGCTTTTTCTTTGTCTCCACCTCCCCTCCTGCCTGAGGAGGGGAAAGTGAGGGTTTCCGAACAGGGGTGGTGGGAGAAAGATTCTGTGGTTACTCTCTCCCACCCCTCTTGCTCGCGGACTCGCTTTCTCCCCTCAGGCAGGGGAGAAGGGGGAAACCCGTCTTTGGAAATTCATTGATTCTTATTATCTTCCCCTATTCCCTACCCCCTATTTCCTATGCTAAACTTTACATTAATGAAACGCTTTTTTATTGCGCTCGGAATCGGGCTTTTGATTATCTTGGCCGTTCTTATTCTCAAATGGAGCGGTTTTCAAAGCTCTTTGCAGGCTTCTATCGCAGGGGGAGGCGGAGGCTTAGTTTTTCTTGTCATGATCGGGGCTCTTTTGGACAGCATCAATCCCTGCGCCATTTCCGTCCTCCTTCTCTCCATCGCCTTCCTCTGGAATTTGGGACACGAAAGAAAGCGGGTTCTTCTTTACGGAGGCGTTTATATTTTTGGAATTTTTTCCGCTTATCTTCTCATCGGCCTCGGGCTTCTTCAGGTTTTCCAAGTGCTAAATATTCCCCACGTCCTCGCCAAATTTGGCGCGGGAATAATTATCGCCGTCGGGCTTTTGGAGGTGATAAACCATCTTTATCCGAATTTTCCAATAAAAGCCAAAATCCCCGAATTCACGCACGAGAGGATGGCCAAGCTTATGGAAAAAAGTTCTTATCCGGCTTTTTTTCTTTTGGGAGGATTAGTAGGAGTTTTTGAATTCCCCTGCACCGGAGGCCCATACCTTCTTGTCCTCGGCCTTCTTCACGATCAAAGAACATATCTAGAAGGTGTCGGGTATCTCTTTTTGTACAACCTGATCTTTGTCCTTCCTCTTATTTTCATCCTCATTTTGGGGAGCAACAAAGAGCTTATGGAAAAAGTTCAGGTCTTCCGCAAAACTAAAACACGGCAAGCGAAGTTTATAACAGGGATAGTTATGATAGTATTAGGAATAATAATTTTTCTGGTCTAGACCAGAAAAATAAGCACGAAATCCGAAATTCGAAATACGAAACAAACCCCGTCCGCCCTTGCGGATCCGCGCAGGCGGAAAAATAAAGAAAATCCAAAAAATCCTCTGGCCGGAATACCGGCCACCTCCTTTTTTAAAGGAGGAATTAATTCTCCCTTTTTTAAAGGGTGAGAAGCGACCTTAAGGAAGCTTTGCAAGACCTTTTCTGACAATTTCTTAATTGTCCAAAAGGTGTACAGAACCTGTAAGGAGTGCCGAGTCTGCGAGGCGAGGGATTTATTTGAATTTTGAATTTGACTTTGTTTGTTTCGAATTTCGTGCTTCGGATTTCGAATTTAAAAAATTTTATGCAAGACGATTTCAACAAAATAGTAAAAAAAATTGAGGAGATGAAGAAAACCGGCAGTATTGATTTATCTACCGACGAGGACTTGAGCATTGCCATTATGAACCTCATAAGCCTTGAGGAGCATTTTTTCTTTAGCGGAGCCAAGACGGGAAAGAGCGACTATTTTAATTTGCTTGACGAAACCCGCGAAATCAGAAAAAGGCTTTTAGCGCGGATGATGGATAAGAACGAAGCGGAGAGCTGGTGCATTTCCAAGCATCTTTTGGCCGCTTCCATGCGTCTTATAGAAGTAGGGACAAAACTCCAACATGATGGGAAAAAAGAAGAAGCGGAAAAAACATTCAAGGACGCTTATCAGGTTTATTCCATGTTCTGGGCGCTCCGGTTAAAAATTATCAACGCGAAAGACTACAAGAAAAACGCCCCGAATGAAAAGCCGTGGTCTCATCAAGACATAGTGAGCAAGCTGGTGGACTGCTGTGATGAATAGGTAAACATACCAATATACAAATTATACTAATCTGCGAATTACTACGAATAAAATCCTCCGTCCGGAGTACCGGACACCTCCTTTAAGAAAGGAGGATTTAAGACCCCCGTATTTAATTCTCCCTTTCTTAAAGGGAGTACTCCGTCTTCGGAGGGAGGGATTTATTTGTAGCAATTAGTATCATTCGCATTATTCGTATATTGGTATATTAAATTTATGAACCAAAAACTATTCCCTATCATCACCATTCTGGCTATCTTGCTTATCTTGGGCGGAATATTTTATTTTTCCTCTCCGAAACAGGTTAGCGGGGATCTGGACGGCTTCGCCATTTGCCTTCGCGATAAAGCATTTACCATGTACGGCGCTGTCTGGTGCTCGCACTGCCAAAATGAGAAAAACGCTTTCGGAAGCTCTTTTCAGTATGTTCCTTACGTTGAATGTCCGGATAACATCAATTTCTGCTTGGAAAAAGGAGTGGAAGGATATCCCACATGGATAGGACCTGACGGAATAAAACTTGTCGGAGAGCAAGGAGTAAACAAGTTAAGCCAAATTAGCGGATGTCCATTAAGCGGAGAAAATTCTCCGACCGCCACCAGCACAACCGCCACAAGCACCGGCCAAAATTAAAAAACTTGCGCGATCTCCTCTCCCCCTTCCCTCCTGCCTGAGGAGGGATGCCGAGTCCGCGAGGCAGGGTGGTGGGAGAAAGATACCACAAAATATCACTCCCACCCCTCTGTCGGAGTACCGACATCTCCCCTCGGGCAGGGGAGAAGGAGAATCCTACAATGAAAACACGACAGAGAAAATACAAGGAAAGGACAAAAAAACCGCGAACGCCTGAGGCGTTCGCGGTTTTTTTGTTTTTTCCCCTATCTCCTTAACACCTATTCCCTATTCCCTAAACATCTAATCTCTGCTGTTTAAACCCTAGTCCCCGTATTCTGCGTTCTCGGCGAAAGGTATAAAGATCTTTCAAAAGCGATAAACTCTTTTTTGAAACGAACAAGAAAAATTTTCACGTATCTGGAAAAAATAGCCAAAAAAACCGCCGTTACGATACCCATCACTTTAATGGAAAAATCAACATTCCATAAAAGCGATAAGGTAAAGTCCAAAGCTCCTCCCGCGCCTGCTTCCAAAGCGTTCTTTAATATATTCGGTATAGAAACTCCATAGGCCAAAAAATATGTCCATAAAAAAAATAGCCCCAAAAGTCCTATTTTTGCCGATGTTTCGCTCTTAAATTTCCTCCAATAATAAATAAAATAAACCCTGTTCATCATTTCTCCCATTATTCGGAGCTGGAGAGCCTCCTCCTTATTCTTACTCATTTTAATTTTTAAGACTTCCCGCGGGAAGTCTTTTTCTAATAATTTTTAAATAAATTGTTTAACTTTTCCAATCCAATGAAGCTTGAGGCCTCACACCGGAATAACTCCGAATTTTTTAAGCTCTTTCTTCGCGCGATGAACCCTGGCCTTAACCGCCCCGATAGAAACCCCTTCCTTTAGAGCTATCTCCTTATGCGTTTTTCCATCAATGAACTGAAACTTCAGAACTCTTTGGAGGATGTTGGGAAGTTTGGAAATCAGGGATAAAAGATAGTCTTTATTAACCATATCCTCAAAATCCGTATTTAAAGGATCAGCCATTGTTTCTATAACCTCCGCGTCAAGCTCGGCGAATACTTCCCCGTCTCTTTTGGTCTTGCGGTAAGAAGTAAAACAGCTGTTTATGAGAATCTTATATCCCCAAGATTTGAATGAAGCGCCTTCGGTCTTCTTGAACTTGGAAGCATTCATGTAAATCTTCACGAAAGTCTCCTGGACGGCGTCTTCCGCGTCCTTCTCGTGCCGGAGAATTCTTCGCCCTTTGCGCAGAAACGGATGATAGTACCTTTGGAAAATCAGAGAAAAAACTTCCGGCCGATCTACTGAAAGCGCCAGAATTTCTTCATCTTTCATGTCCTTAAGGTCTAGTATTTCGCTTTTGAGCCTTTCCTTTTCCATGGAGGGTTTAGAGCTCATTGGATTCCTGGAGGCGTTCCGCAGAACGGAACGCCTCCACCAATTTATTAAGCTTGTAATGTACTTCGACCTTTAGTAGTCCGCTTACATGTTAATAGAACGATACCATGAAAGAAAAAGTTGCAGAGCGAAAAATCCAAAAACATTTTTTAAAAAAAATCAAATAATTTCTTATCCTTAGAACTTGCGCGTTTGGATGCAATCCGAGGCGTATTTGAAATACGGCGAGGATTTGCCGGAGCGAAGCAACGAAGGAGTGCGCCAAACGCGCAAGTTCTAAAACTATTAAAATAACCGCATCCATTATATAATTATCGCATATAATTAAAGTTCTCCTATTTAACATGCTAACAAAATATTCAAGCCAAAGCGTCGCGTGGGTGGATCTTGAAAATCCCACCGAGGAAGAGATAAGAAAAATCATGGAGGAATATTCGGTCAATCCTATCGTCGCCCGCGAGCTCATTTCTCCTTCTTTCAGGTCCAGAGTGGATCTTTACGGCAATCTTATTTATCTGATTCTCCATTTTCCCCGCACAAGAGACAATGGCAAAGGAGAAGATAAAAGGGACAACGAGATTGATTTTGTCATAGGCAAAAAATTCATTATCACCGCCCGATATTCTCCGATTGAAGCCCTCCACAAAGTTTCAAGGCTTTTTGAGATGAACTCCCTCTTGGAAAAAAGCGATGACAGGCACGCCGGACATCTTTTTTTCCGGATGATGAGGGAAATTTACGGATCCCTTCTTCATGAAATTGACTCTGTCCGCGGCTCCATTCGGGAAGTGGAAAGCAAGATATTCAAAGGCAGGGAGAGGGAGATGGTGGTGGAAATATCAAAGATCAGCCGGATCATTCTGGATTTCAAATCGGCCTTCGGCCTTCATGCCGAAGTCCTGGAATCTTTTGAAGTTGCCGGAAAGAAATTTTTCGGACAGGACTTTGATTACGAGCTCCATGCCATTATCGGAGAATATGCCAAAATTGAAAACGCCCTCCGGGCAAATTCCGAATTTGCGGGAGAATTGCGGGATACCAACGATTCCCTGCTTTCCTCCAAGCAAAACGAAATAATGAAAACAATCACCATCATCGCCTTTATTTTCCTGCCTTTTTCAATCATCGGGAGCTTCTTCCAAATGAATACGGAAAGTACCCCCCTTATCGGGCTCCCCTACGACTGGCTTATCGCGGTGGGAATAATGGTGTCGGCCGCTTTTACTCTATTCGTGGTGGCGAAGATGAAACGCTGGCTTTGATTCAACACGCCTTTCCAGTATCATAGTATCTTGATATCTTAGTATCCAACCAAACAGAAAGATACTACGATACCGAGATACTAAGATACTAAAAAATGAACAGCATCAAGTTATTTAATACTTTATCCGGCCAAAAGGAAGAATTCAAACCGCTTCGCCCTGGCGAAGCCGGCATGTATCAGTGCGGGCCGACTGTCTATGATACCGCCCATATCGGCAACCTGCGGACATACATTGGAAATGACATTCTCCGCAGAGTTTTGGAATGGAACGGCTATAAAGTGGCGCAAGTCATGAATTTTACGGATGTTGACGACAAGACTATCAAAAAAAGCCGGATAGAAGGCATTCCCTTGAAAGATCTTGCGAAAAAATATGAAGATCTTTTCATGGCAGATTTGGAATCTTTAAACATTCTCCGTCCCCATAAGCTCCTTCGCGCTACCCTACACATAGGAGAAATGGTAAAAATGATTGAGTCTCTTATTGATAAGGGAGTGGCCTATAAAACCGCGGACGGCATTTACATGAGCATTGCCAAAGTCAAAAATTACGGAGATTTAGCCGGCGTTCATCTCGGCGCGGAGATAAAAGAAAGGATTAAGAATGACGAATATGAAAAAGAAGACGCCCGGGACTTCGCCCTGTGGAAATTTTGGACGGAAGACGATGGAGAAAATTTCTGGGAAGCTCCCTTTGGCAAGGGGCGTCCGGGCTGGCATATTGAGTGCTCGGCTATGGCTGTTTCCGCTTTAGGCGAAACGATTGATATTCATACCGGAGCGATTGACTTGATTTTTCCCCACCACACAAATGAAATCGCCCAATCGGAAGAAAGCACTGGCAAGCCTTTTGTCCGATACTGGGTTCACTTCGGCTTTATGAACGTGAGCGGAGACAAGATGGCCAAATCAAAAGGCAATTTTTTAAAGCTGGCTGACCTTGTTTCGGAAGAAATCTCTCCCTTGTCTTTCAGAATGTGGATTTTGGGAGCGCATTACAAAACTTCCGTGAATTTCAGCTTGGAAGCCGTAAGCGGGGCGCAAACCGCGCTCAAAAAGCTTATTGAAGACATCGGCGAGATGCCGGATGGCGGAAAGCCGGATGAAAATTATTTGAAAAAATTTACGGAATTTATAAATGACGACCTCAACATGCCGAAAGCTCTGGCTCTTGTCTGGGAGATTTTGAAAGACGACAAATTATCAAGCGAGAGCAAAAAAGCTACAATTCTGGAATTTGACAAGGTTTTGGGACTCGCGCTTGCCGAGAGCGCGAAAATTAAAATTGAAATTCCGGAAGAAATCAGGAAACTCGCGGAAGAAAGGGAAATTGCCCGAAAAAACAAGAATTGGAAAAAATCAGACGAGTTGCGGAAAGAAATTGAAGAAAAAGGATTTGAAATCCGCGATACCGAGTCGGGATTCATTATTAAATCAGTGTAGGACTTGAAGTCCTGCAATGCCAGCACGAAAGCTTGGATAAATAAATGCCCCGCTCCGATGCAACATCGGAGCGGGGCTGTTTCAGAAAACCTCCACCACTTCTTCTTCTCCTTTTTCTTCCTTCTCCAGAAAAGGAGGGGTTTCCGTTATTAAATGAGGCCTTGGCCTCCCCGCCCCTGAAGCAATAATGAAAATTACTACTAGGGCAAGTATGAACCATGCTGTTAAAAACATTTTTTCCTCCTTTCAGTTTTATGATTTTGTACTTTTCCGTTTATTTTACTCCCTTTAAAACAATAAGCAATTTTAGCGCTAGAACTGCCAAACTTGATCTATCCTAAAGCCTTCTCCGGCTTTAATCCTATCATATTCTATATTTTTTGTCAAATTTTACCGAGGTGTTTCGCTTGCTTGTTGAACTTGCGGAACAGAAACTCCTTTTGATTCCTAGCTGATTTTCTGCTATTCTTTTTATTGTAGTTTTAGATTTTAACGGCCTCATCGTCTAGCCCGGCCTAGGACACGGCGTTCTCAACGCTGGAACATGGGTTCGAATCCCATTGAGGTCACAAAAATAAGGAGTCAAATGGATACATTTGGCGACTATATTTTTGTAGGCCTCAATGGGATTCGAAAGCCGCAGGCGGTATACAAGATTCTCCGCGAAGCGGAGAAGGCTTGTCGCCGAGGCGGGGTCGCGAGTACTTAGGCTTTTGGAGGCTTCTGCGACAAAAGACTTAGTAACTCGTGACCGAATCCTTCCTTATCACAAAAATAAGGAGGACAATGCGAAGCATTGGCCGAACTATTTTATAAAATGAAGATTAAATTCAAAAAAGAAGATTTTTATAAATGCTTCGCGTTTCCGGTGAAGTATTATCTTGATGAGACTAAATCCAAGTCAAACAGAACTACCGGACAGCAAAGAGGACTTGGCTCGATTATAAATGATTTTTTCCTAGGGAAATTAATTGAGATAGGGGTGGCCAGAGCTATTGAAGAGAAAAGCAATAACAAAAAAATGCGCTTGGATTTTGGCATACATGAACCAGGCGAGAATCACGACAACGACCCTGATATTGTAAAAGTAACAGAATCAGGAAAAGATCGCGAGCCCAATCTATATCTTGAAATAAAAAATGTTTCTGAAAATGATCGATTCATAGGCCTTACTTCCGAACAGTGTTCCACCATGCTCGGTAGCAGAATTATTTCTAACGACTCTTCAAAACTATTTATCGTATATGGGACGGTTTCTTCGTCTGATAAGACAAAAATATGCGATGTATTCGGCGCATATTTAAAGTCAGAGATTAAAGACAATCTTTTAGACGGGTTCGCCGATATAAATAACATTTACCTTGAAATAAAAAGTGTCATAAACGCAAAAGAGCTTACAGACAATTGCCTGAAATTTGACAAAGGATCGCTGTTTTATGAGACCGAAATACTGGGACCGGAAATTGCCGAGACAAAAGCAAATAGAATTAGAACTTCGGAATATAAGACGAAGAATTTTAAGAATGAAGTTTTACCGATAATAATGATGAATAGCTATCCTGCCCCAAAAGAATTTGGTGATTTTAGGCTTGGGGGACAGGCAACATTATTTATAAAGACCAACGATAAATCGAAAAGAATTTATTTAGATTGCCATTCTGACGGATATATTGAGAATAAATCTCTCGGCAGATTCGAGCTGAAAAACGGGAAAATGTACGAACTGTTTTTTACAACCATTGGGCGAAACCCTGTTTTGAGCAGAAATAATTTATGGATCGCCCGGCGGAATGTTCACAAGATTATTCCAGATACTGTAGAGCAGCGAATCGAGTATATAGCGCAAAATATTTAGGAACTCATCGCTTTCATCATTTGTTTCGCCACAGCTTCAACTACGGGAACACTGACTGAGTTTCCAGCTTGCTTGTATAGAGCCGAATCAGCAAGACTCGGTAATTTGTAATTTTTGGGAAAGCCTTGAATTCTGAAACATTCTGTTGGGGTAAGTTTTCTTATGCCTTTTTTATCCTTGATAATCGGCACATTGTGTCCTCCCATGCCCATATTTGCCGTTAGTGTCGGACAAACTCCGCTTTTGTTTTCGCGGACATATTGCCTGCGCCATTGATAAACTCTGCCTTCTTCTTTGATAAAATTCTTCAGTTTCTCGAATAATGGTTTTCCATTGTAGTAATATTTTTCAGGCACATTTTTTTCTAACAAATCTGCCACCCTTATTGTAAGCTTAGCTGGCTCCGGAAAAGAAAATCTCTTCGCATAATCTTCATTTTTGAACCCAACTATATAAATTCTCTCTCGATTTTGCGGAATATTTCCATACTCCATTGTATTTAAAACCTTAATTTTTACATAATAACCAAGATCTTTTAATGCCTCCTCAATAATTTTGAAAGTTTTGCCTCCATCATGGCTTTTTAGATTTTTTACATTTTCCAAAAGAAAACCCTCAGGTTTCCTTGCTTCCAAAATACGAACAATATCAAAAAACAAGTTTCCTCTGCCTTTCTCGTCATTAAATCCCTGTCTATAACCCGCTATGGAGAAAGCCTGGCACGGAAAGCCTCCAAGAAGAAAATCAAATTTCGGAAAATCATCAATCCCAATTTTTCTTATATCTTCCACTACCAGCTTTGAAGTTGGGAAGTTTATGTCGTAGGTATTTTTGCATTGCTCATCAAAATCATTTGCGAACACTGTTTCAAAACCGGCTTTTTCAAATCCCATTCTTATTCCTCCAACACCGGCAAATAAATCTATTGTCTTAAATCCATGCTTGGTCTTTTTTGAAATAGTTTTTTCTGGCTCTGTTGATATATTCCTGATTACTTGCACCACTACGCCTCTTATCTCAACTTCAGTCCTAAAAAGAGGTTGCATTGATGGATTTCGGGGTTGCAATCGGAATTTATTTTTTTCTCTGTATAATTTTTTAAGAGTAGCTTGATTGTCGTCAATAATTGCAACGACTGTCTGTCCGTTTTCAGCGACTGACTGTTTTTTAATTATCACTAAATCTCCGTCGAATATTCCCTCATCAATCATGCTATCGCCGGAAACTCTCAAGGCGTAATGGTCGTTAGAATCTTTGATATATGGATTAGAAATCGCAATAGTATTTTGGTAATCCTCTACAGATTCGATAGGAAGCCCCGCGGCGATTTTTCCAAGTATCGGAATTTCAATAATGGTTTTTATTTCTTTTTTCGGAGTTGCGTTTCTGGCTGAATTACTTGCCTTCGCAAGATAGCCTTTCTCTTTTAATGAATTTATATGTTCGTGGATTGTTGAAACAGCCTTGAGTTTAAGTTTCTTTCTGATTTCCTCTATTGTAGGAGAAATGCCGTTTTCAAGCCTGTAGGTGTTTATAAAATCAAAAACTTGTTTTTGCTTTTTTGTGATAGTTTTCATATTGCTATAAAAAATTGTTTGCGCTACAATTTGATTATACCCGAATAAAAACCGAAACTCAAGGCGGGAGTTATCCACAGGGGTAAAATATAGCAAATGGATGTATTTAGCAAAAAGAAAAGGAGCGAGATAATGTCCAAAATCCGCTCCAAAAATACTAAAGCGGAAATTCTTGTGTTTAAAGAACTCAGGAAAAGGAAAATTTATTTTCAAAAACATTACAAAAAGTGCGTTGGTTGCCCAGATATTGCCATTCCCCGCAAAAAGATCGCTATCTTTATTGATGGAGATTTCTGGCATGGAAGAAATTTTAAGGAAAATGCCAAACGGCTCCCTCGAAAATACTGGCGATCTAAAATTAAATCAAATATCTCTCGTGATAAGAAAAATAAGTTAAAACTTAAGAAACGTGGTTGGAAAATATTTAGAGTGTGGGAAAGCGATATTATAAAGAACATAACCGATACGGTTGATAAAGTTTCAGGGTTCATTAAAAAAGGATAGTATAATCCTTTTCCTCTTTGTTTTAATATCGGTAATATTTTTACTTACCAGAGAAATAATTACTTGGTATTGGAAAATGAATAAAGTTGTAAATCTTTTGGAAAAAATTGAGGAACATTTAATAGAAATAAAAACGGTCAACACCGATCAAAGAAAGCTCTACATGGAAACACAAAAAAAGACTACCTGAAAATACTTTTAAAAGTATTTTCAGGTAGTCTTCACTCAAATTTAAATTTAATCCTCTACCGAGTTATCTTTTATAAATTTTTCAAGAGATTTTGGAAATTCTAAATTGCCTTGTAGGGGCTGTATTTCATAAATATCAATTTGAGCAGGTTTTAAATTCTCATCCAAGTGAGCCTTACAGCGTACCTTAACCATACCCTTATGAATAAAAAATGGATACATTTCTTCTGGATTATTTGTAGCAAGCCTGTATGATACCCTTGTTCCGTCTGTAAGCAGTAAAAAACCCCTATTGGTTGTTTTTGTAAGAGAATTAAGTATTCCTTGTAACCACATTTCTTTTGTTTCAGTAACTACTACTTCTTCAACCTCAAAAAATCTTTTTTCTTCTAATTTTATTTCCTCGGACAAAATTTCTTTATCTATTTTTGCGATCAAGGTTGTTGAATTAATTTTTCCATTTTCTAAAGGTTTAACAATTTTATTTAAATCCTGTTGTATGGTTCCATTTTTATAAAGGTTATAAACATTAATTGGTATTTCCAATTTTACATTTTTACTGTTTGTCACCACCACACTTTGATTATGAGCATTTACTGTTTGTTCATATGGTAGTTTTTGGGTATGTTTGGTGAGATTTATCACCGACATAATTGTTTTTACAACAAAAACAGCTCCGCCCACACAAACACTTGAAATTTGAGTGGCGTTAGCTATTAAGGATATTTGGTCAGCATGATTTTGAGCATAAGTAGCTATTTCAATCAAAATATGAAATGACCCCTTTCCAACGCCAGTTATTCTTAATGAATGTGTAATACTTAAATTATTTTCCGATGCAATTTTTCCATACGCACTAGAAAAACCTTGCAACGCAGGAACCATGTCTTCAATTGACATGGTTCCTTGATCAACGTCAGATCCTGTATATTTTAACTCAATCTCTATTTGTTCAGTCGGTTTCAATATTAAAATTATATCACTATATAAAATCCTTATCACTCACACAGACGTGGATAACTAATTTTTTAAATAAAAACTCTCTACCAATGGGTAGAGAGTTTTTATGGAGGGTGTGCTTTTCTTCACCGCCAGACTTTTATCACTTAGAAATGTTTCTAAATGTGTCTCTTGATGTAATACACCAGTCACTTTTTCCAAGTACCCAAGTAAATTGATCACTCAATACTAAGGACGGTGGGTCGCATTAAGCGGCACTGCCTATGAACCACGTTGGGCTTACTTGATCAGTATTATCTCACAAGTAATATAGAATTAAAAGCAAGCCAAGTGTTTAAATCATGCTGTATTGTGTTCCAATCCCGTCTAATTAGGGTCATGAATTTTAAAAAAACAGCTTCGCAAATTGCGAAGCTGTTTTTTTTAAATTCATGACCTCAAAGCAAGCCAAACTGCTTTGGCTTGCGGTGGGATTCGAAAGCCGCAGTCATGCCGAGGGTAATCCCGAGGCAGACGAGGCGGGGTCGCAAGTACTTAATTTTTTATGAGCTTTGCGAAATAAAAAATTTAGTAACTTGTGACCGAATCCTTCCTTATCACAAAAATAATGAGCCAAACGAGAAAGCGTTTGGCGATTATATTTTTGTAGGCCGGAGTGGGATTCGAAAGCCGGAGGCCGCGAAGCCGATTGAGCGAAGCGAAATCGAGGCCGAGTCAGGTCAGGAGCCACACAGTACTTTGGGAGTCTTACGAACAAAAATACCGATGTGAGCTGAGCCAAAAATTTCTGTAAAAATTCAGTATTTTGAATGTTTATTCAAAAGTAATGCCAATATTAGTAGGGAGAAAAATAGCGGGAATAAAATGTTTATCAAATCGACTGCAAAAAGAGACCATCCTATTCCTTGAACACCGAGACCTATTAGAATCAAACTCACAATAATTCTGCTTTTATCGGACTGAGAATCAAATTTTATTTTTTGGCGGATAACTTCCTTTTCTTTCCCTGAATATTTCTCAATAAAGAAAGCTCTAGAAAGATATAGGTAGTGTTTTTTAGAGATAATAAACGCAAAGCCCCCGATAAAAGCTGCGAGACCCAAAGTGAGAGTAACTATTTGGTAAGTATTCATTCATAAATTTTACATCTAAGGTTTCTAAGTGTAAATATGTTTTTGACGGGTATTAATTACCACTTATCCCAAACCTTAATGATTTTGTAAGGAAGAATAAGGAGTTTTTGAATAATTCCGGCGAGGAAATTATCCGTGACCTAATCCCATTGAGGTCACCAAAGCGAGCCCCGAATGGAAAAACCCCTACCGGTTTTTCCATTCAACCTCCTGCCTCACCAAAAGCTTTTCCGCTTCTTTGGGGCGCGCCATCATAGCCAAAACCGCTTTTTCCATCCGCGCGCCTTGAGAGCCCTTCACTAAAGCAATATCCCCGTCTTTGAGAATTTTTTTGAGTGCTTGTCCAGCTTCCGCGGAATTTTCGCACTCAATCACCTTCTTAAAATCCATCCCCTGACCCAAAGCTCCGAGAGCCATATCTTTGGCGCGGACTCCGGTGATAATCAAAAGATCGGCAATACCGGCAACCGCTTCGCCCGCTTTCCTGTGCTCGTCCACCGAATGTTTGCCGAGCTCAAGCATGTCTCCGAAAACAGCGATTTTTCTTCCTTCTGTTTTAATTTTTCCCAAAGTATTTACCGCCTCATGCAAAGCGACCGGAGAAGAATTGTAGGTATCGTCTATTATGGTGGAATTATTTATGCCCGCAATAATTTTCATGCGCCCAGGAAGATTTTCCATTTTGGAAACGGCTTCCGCCATTTTAGAGAGGGAAAGGCCAAGGCTTTCCCCGGCGGCAAAAGCGGCCAAAACCGGATAAGCGTGCTGAACTCCCAGAGCTCCGCAAACAAGAACGTCCGCTTCTCCGCTTTTTCCTCTAGCGCTAAAGGAAATCCCTAGAGGCGCCCCCGTCTTCTCATTGCCGTAAAAAATATCAAAAGCTGATCCAAAAATATCCGCCCCTTTCTCAAATCCATAAGAAACAATCTTCCCCTCCTTCCCATGCTTTTTAAAAGACATGGCGTCCTCATCGTCATGATTGAGAATCAGAACCCCTTCCTTTTTAAGAGCCCTCGGCAAATAGCTTTTTTCTTCAATAAGGGCTTCCGGAGACTTGAAAAATTCCACATGGACGGGAACTTTCCCGAAACGGGTAATGACCGCCATATCCGGAGAAAGCCATTTGGAAATCTTCTTGATATCCCCGGGCCTGTCAGCCCCGACTTCCAAAACTAGGATGTCCGGATATTTATTTTTTTTAATGACAAGGCCGAGGCCGGAAAAAATGTTTTTAAGCCAGAGAGAAACGCTCGCCCACGCGTTAGGGAGCCCGAGAATAGCCAGAGGAACGCCGATTTCGCTATTAAAACTTTTCTCGCTTTTTCTGATATAAAAAAAAGGCGAGAGAACGGCAAAAATGGCGTCTTTCGTTGACGTCTTCCCCACGCTTCCCGTTATGGCGATTATTTTTGGGCGATACTTCCGCAAAACCAGCCGGGCTTCCCATTGCAAAATAGCGGATATTACTTTTTTAAAAAAAGATTTCATAAAATCTAAAAATTTCGAAATCCGAAGCACGAAATTCGAAACAAAACCCGAAAATCCAAATATAAAAAAATCAAAACATAAGTACTTGTTGTTTAGAATTTTTAATTTGACTTCGTTTTCTTCATTTGTTTCGAATTTCGGATTTCGTGCTTCGGATTTAGTTTTATCGATCCGGCGGTACCTGATAATAATTTATCAAAAATTTCGTAATGTCAATGAAGGGCGACGTAAGAGTGTGAGAAGCAAAGTCCGCGTCCTTGGGATCAACGAGATAGAGAAAAACAAGAAATTTAGGATTATAGGCCGGAAAATATCCGAAAAAAGAATGGATGTATCTGTCTTCATAATATCCTCCTCCCCCTTTCTTGGGAATCTGCGCCGTGCCGGTTTTTGCCGCGATAGAGTAATGCTCCATTTTCATTTTTCCCTCCAAAAGAGCCTTGTCCACCACCTCCACAAGCATTCTGGTCACTTCTTCCGAGGTTTCTTTTTTTACGGCTCTTTCCCCTTCCGGATAAGAAATATTTTTTGAGAGGCCGACTTTATAATTGATTTTCTTGACCACGCGCGGAGAAACAAGAGTTCCGCCATTGGCCAAAGCCGAAAGAGCTCTCGCTGTCATAATCGGCGTAAGAGCGATGCCGTGGCCGTAAGAAGCCGTGGCGCATTCAATGGCTTTGCAATTTTTAAGGTTCTTAGTGAGTCCCGCCACTTCCCCCGGAAGATCTATCCCCGTTTTCTCGCCAAGCCCGAACCGAAACATATATTCTTTGAATTTCTCATTCCCCATCTTGCCGGCGACATAAGCCGCGCCGGTATTGAGAGACTGGCTTAAAACTTCCTGCATGCTGACAAGCCCCCTTCCCTTTCCGTCAAAATTGCTGATTTTTGATCCGTCCAGGACAAGAAAGCCTTCGTCAAAATAGGTGCTTTCCGCCGTAATCGTCCCGGAATCAATGCCTGCCGCGATAGTAAGAGGCTTCAGAATTGACCCCATCTCATAAACGCTTTCCACCAAAGGGTTGAGAAAAACCCCTGAACTTTTTTCCGTTTTGAATGAATTCGGGTCAAACGAGGGCATGGCCGCCGCCGCGTATATCTCTCCGTTTGCCGGATTCATGATAATTCCTCCCGCTCCTTCCGCCTTGTGGCCGGAGTATATGAGAGAAAGAACATCTTCAAGATATTTTTCCACGGAAGGCTCCAAAGAAGTTATAATATCCCCTTCCATGTTCCCTTCGGCGATTTTTCCGGCGCCGGAAAAAATTTCAGCAAAAAAATTGGAGTATGGAAGCGCCCCGTTCCTGTTTAAAACGTCTTCATAATATCTTTCCAGCCCGTACTGCCCGCGGAGCTCCTCTCCCTGATATCCGACAAAACCGAGAACGTGAGAGGCTATTCTTTCTCCGGGATAATACCGCCATTTTTCTTTATTGAGAGAAACTCCCGGCAAATCCATCTCCTCAATTTTTTCGGCTTTCTCGGGTTCAAGCCTTTTTTCAATTTCCTCGTATTCCCTGCCGACCTTTCCCGCTTTTTCCAAAAACGCGGGTTTTGGCATGGATAAAACGGAAGAAAGCTTTTCATAGAGAGCTTCCGGATCATTGATTTTTTTAGGATTGATGACGGCGGTAAATCCGGATTTTAAAATCGCCCCCCCGAAAAGAGAACCGTCCTTGTTGGAGAGAAAAATAGATCCCCGATCGTAAATATTCTGATTCGGCTTTACGTATTGATGCTCCGCCCGATCGCGGAAAGAATCGCCGGAAACCACCTGAAGCATGTAGAGCTTCAGAATGAAGATTCCCGCCATGGCAAAAATTAAAAATCCGATGAGGCGGATTCTTTTTAAAAAATAGGGGCTGGAGCTCATGAAAAATAAACGGTTTGAACCAAAAGCCTTTATAATCTTTATAACATTATATCACTATCTTTAGATCTCGTTCTTGAGAGACACGGCCTTTCCAAGAGGCTTGCGGGAAATATATTTGGTTGAGGAAACTTCCTGGAATCCGTTTTTTCTGGCAAACTCCGGCGTAATTTTGTTTTTTAGAGAGATGTACTTGGCATCAAGCTCTCCCGTTTCTCCGGCTATCCGGCTTATCTCTTTGGAGATTTTCGCCCTTTCTGCCGCGTTCACCACGCTTGACCCCACTAGATAAAAATAAGTAGCGGAAAAAATAAGGACGAAAGAAGAAAAAATCCAGAAAAGCTTTTTTCCGCCGATTATTGTTCCCTGAAACCACGCTCTCTTATTTATTTTTTTCAGTTTCTTCATCATCTTATTTTTCCTTTCTGCTTTTTATTTTTTTTCAATAATCCGCAATTTCGCGCTTCGCGATCTTGGATTTTCCAAAATCTCCTCCCGGGAAGGGACAATCGGTTTTTTGGAAAGCGTTTCGGCCTCTCCGTTATTTTTGCGTTTTCTGAAAAAATTTTTGACAATCCTGTCTTCCAAGCTATGGAAAGATATGACCGCCATTCTTCCTCCACCGCCGAGAGAATCAAAAGCTTTTTCCAGTCCCTCTTTTAAAGCCCCGATTTCATCATTGACGGCGATTCGGAGAGCTTGGAAAGTTTTGGTGGCGGGATGAATTTTTCCTTTAGGGCGGACCGTGCGGAGAATAATGCTTGCGAGTTCAAAAGCGGTTTCTATGGGCTTTTTTTCCCTCTCCTCAACGATTTTCCGGGCAATCTTTTCGGCAAACCTTTCTTCCCCGTAACTCTTTAGGATGGTGGCGATATTTTCCTCGTCCCATGAGTTGACTATGTCGCGAGCAGTAAGGTCGGTTTCTTCCGGATTCTTCTTGAACGTCATGAGAAGAGGCTCGTTTTTCTGAAAACTCATCCCCCTGCCCCCTTCTTCCATCTGATTAGAGCTCCAGCCGAGATCAAAAAGAATTTTGTCGGCCTTCTGAAATCCAAACTCTTTAAGGACTTTGTCCAGATTCCGGAAACTGTCCTGTTTTAAGAAAAAATTTCCGCCAATTTTAGAAAGCCTGTCTTTTGCCCGCGAAATCGCGTCTTCATCAAGGTCAATTCCGATAACTTTAATATTTTTTCCTCCCCGCTTTAAAGCCTCTTCGCTGTGCCCTCCCCCATTCAATGTGCAATCCACAAAAACATCGCAATCTTTGAGATCCAACCCGTCAAACACTTCTTTCAATAAAACGCTTTTGTGAGCCATGGCAGAAAAATTTCTAATTACCTAATTTCTAATTGACCTAATAAATGTCTAATACCCAATGACCTAATTGGGAATGGGTGCTTGGGACTTTATTAGAAATTAGGTCAATTAGGTGAATTAGAAATTTACAAGATTCCCACCTGCCCCAGTTTTTCCGCCAGCGCGTCCGCCTGTTTTTCCACCACTTTCTTGTAATCGCTCCACTTGGCCTCGTTCCAGATCTCAGCGCGATTTTGAACTCCGATAATGGCCACCTTCTCTTTGAGATCAGCCCTGTTTTTCAAAAAATCCGGTATTAAAATTCTTCCGATAGAATCCACTTCCGCCTCCACCGCCCCGCCGAACATAAACCTATTGAAACTGCGGTTATCCGCCTGAAGCATTGACGACTCTGACAGTTTTAGAGATATTTTTTCCCATTCTTTGACGGTAAAAAGAGAAAGGCAGTTATCCAGTCCCGGAGCAATAACGACTTTCTTCCCCATCTCCTGCCGAAATTTGGCCGGAAGAGAAAGCCGGTTTTTATCATCAATCGTGTGAATGTATTCGCCGATCAACATAAGAATAGGTATTAGCCACTAGGGAAACCTGAGACGGAATTCGCCTTCGGCGAATTCCGACACTAGTGGCTAATCCCTAGTCCCTAGTGGCTTCCCATATTTTCCCACCTAATTAGAAGTTTATAACACTTCATCCCACATAACAACAAAATAGGCTGTGGATAGCCAGTGGATATCTTTTGAAAAAGAAAAGCCGTTCCGATACGTATCGGAACGGCTTGCTAAATTTTCTATCGTAAATATCACTGGCCCAACCTTCTAAAAAAATCAGCAACGGAGTCATTTCCCGGAAAATCAAAAGACGATTCCTTAAGTGTCTGAGAATTTAGAGAATTTAACAAAGAAGCTCCTCCGCCCCCTAGAACATACCACATCTTAAATTTCCTATAACCTATAATAAGGGTATTTCCCCTGGAGCATTACCCCAAAATCTGACATTTCCTCCCAAACTTCCTCTATCATGTCCTCGTTTCTTGCCAGCTTATTTTGAATAGCCAGTATCTCTTCAATAACCTGAATTTGTTCTCGCGTGTCTTCTTCCGGCATTTTCTCCCCCTTCTCTTTAGGATTTAAAGATGTTGAGAGAATTGACATATTCCCTCCATAAACCCCTGATAAAATTCTCAATTGATAATTCCCCGGGGAAATCAAATGTCGGATATTGAAGTTTGATTACCCGGCCGGCGATAACATGCCATAATTGGCAGTCCTCCCTTTCATCCTCGGGATACGCTCCTTCAACCTTTCGGATGAAGTTGTCTATTTTCCCGATAAATTCCCTTTCCTTTTCCAAAGTTTCCGTGGCCATAAAAACTCTTAATCTAGCCAAGAGCACGGAAACTTCGTTGTTTGTCCTTGTCCGTTCTTCTTGTGCCAATTTATTTGCCATTTTTTTCCTTTCTTTTTGATTTTTGAATTTTTGTATGTGCTTAACTTGTATAATCTTAACTAATTTGCAAATTTTTGTCAAATTAAATCCGCAAAATCTCATTAGACTTATTTTAAACGATTGTTTAGAGCCTGTCCGCTATTCTAATGCCCGACTTATTTTTATTTATAAAAATAGAAGTCCCCTTGCGGGATAGATAAAATCTTCAAATTTCTAGTCAACGGGTCATCGTTGACATCTGTGGACGAGCGAGGATTATGAATTTATCCGAAAGATAGCGAGCTCTCTTGAGGAGAAATTCATAATCCGCAGCCCGCCCGAGCCGTACCGGCTTCGGTACGGGCGGGCAGAAATTTGAAGATTTTAGCGGGCAAGCCATTTTTCCTTATTATTGGCGGTTAGATAGCGGACAGGCTCGTTATAAGTCTAATGAGATTTTGCGGATTTTTTGGAAATTTTAAGAATTTTCAGTTTTGAAGTTTTTTACGGAGCCGAAGTACTCTTCGGCATCTCCCCGGAAACAAGGAGCGAGCCTTGGAGCGACTATGTTTCCGGAGGATCCCGAACGGAGCGAGGGGCAAATAAAAATATAGTCTCCTATTACGCATTTTTGTGGCGCCGGCATCAAGAATAAAAGATGCCGGCATCCTACAAAAATATAGTCGTCCCGCCGAGCGGGACTCCTTATTTTTGTGGACCTGGGGGGAACCGCGAGTACGCTTTCGGTCACGGATAATTTCCTCGCCGACGCTCGGAAATTTCCGCGACCCCGGCTCGGCATTTTGCCCTGCAGGGCAAAATATGCCTGCGCCTTCCGATTCCCCACGCAAGCCAAGCAGTTGGCTTGCTCCAGTCCACAAAAATTCGCGGACTCATTTTTGTGGACCTGGGGGGAATCGGACCCCCGACTCGACTATGCCATAGTCGCGTGTTACCACTATACTACAGGCCCTTTTGAATTTTGTTTGACTTGGCGATTATAACAGAAAATTTCAGATTTTGGAATTTTTTCACGGAATCAAAATAAACTTCTCATATTGCCACTCAAGGTAAAAAGTCCATCGATTCGAAGACTCACTTCCTCGATTCGCTGACTCACTCGGAACAAGTCGGGACACTCGACTCGTAGACAGTGCCAATTTTCCTTGTGTTTCTCTAAGAGGTGGCTTGCCACGAGCGAGCCCCGAGGCTTTGCGAGGGGCGAGTCGAGTGGACCTAGGCGGAACCGCGAGTACGCTTTCGGTCACGAATAATTTGTTTGCCGTCGCAAACAAATTTTCGCTACCCCGACTCGCGACCCGTTCTACTAAACGGGTGCCCCGCTCCGTCTTTCGATTCCGCCTAGGTCCACAAAAACATAATCGCCCAATGATACTCATTGTGCTCATTGTTTTTGTGGACCTAGGCGGAATCGAACCGCCGTCTCGTCAATGCGAATGACGCGTGCTGCCACTATACCATAGGCCCGACATGCTAAATCGTATCAATTTTAGGAAATATGGGCAAATGAAAACCCCGTTCACAGTCCGATTATGGACATGAACGGGGTAAGTCAGTGCTTCTAAAACCAACAAAGGATTTGAGACTCCTTAGCGTCCTAACAAAACATTTGGCCAACATTCCTATGGCATATCTAGTAGCTTTGGCTGACGCTCCGCGTGGCGAAGACATAATTTGCCCCAAATCGCAATTTGTCCCGAAACCTTGACGCAAGGTTTCGTTTTATCTCACGCAGAGCTTATACAGGCTGCTTTCTTCCAAATGGCCTGAAAGCCTTAGGCGTAGTACAGAGCACTGACAATTGTAAACGGTCCAAAAAACTGAACCGATGAAAGTATGGTAAAAGCTGGAAGAAGAAGTATTCCAGCCTGTAGAAAAGTCCCAGAACGGGCACATGCTGGAAACCAACCATCTTTTATCCTTTCTCTTTAAAAAAGAACTGGGCAACAGTTTATCAATATCCGCTTTTTTGTCAAATTTTTGGATGTGGATAAAAATTTTAAAAAACAAATATTATTTTTTGTCAAAAATTTATCGCCCTGCGCTTTTTCCGACGCGCTTCTCACCCCTTCTTCCCCGCGAGCTGTCCGCAAGCGCCTTTGATATCTTGCCCAAAACGAAAACGGACAGTGGCGGTAACGCCGTTTTTTTCCAAAATTTCTTTAAACCGGCGTATGCGATTATGAGAGGAAGCGGTAAATTTTCCCGTCGGGTTGTATTCAATAAGATTCGCCACGCACAATTTATTTTTAAGAAGCTCCGCGAGCTCTTTTGCATACTCGTCTTTATCGTTCACTCCGCTTATCATTAAATATTCAAACATTACTTTTCTGTTTGTTTTTTTAATGTATTCATCCACAGCTTCAATAAGTTTTTTTATGGGATAAGCATGAGCCACGGGCATAAGTTCCCTTCGCGTTTTATCGTTTGAGGCGTGGAGAGAAATCGCGAGATTCACCGGCAATTTTTCTTCGGAAAGTTTTTTGATCCCGTCAAAAATTCCGCAAGTGGAAATGGAAATATGCCGAGCGCCGATGCCGAATCCGTCCGGACTCTGAATAACCCTGACCGCCTCCATAACATTTTCATAATTCAAAAACGGCTCCCCCATCCCCATAAAAACAATGCTTCCTACTCTCGCCTTTTCTTTGCGGAGATAGCGGGCAAAAAACAAGACCTGCCCAATCATTTCATCAGCCGTAAGTTTTCGGACAAATCCCATTTCTCCCGTGGCGCAAAATTTGCATCCCATTGGACAGCCGACAAGGGAGGAAACGCAGACCGTGTTGCGAGAGCCGGAAGATGGTTTCCGCGAGCCGGCCGGAATTTTTTCCGGAAACGAGTTTCCGGAAAAAATTCCGGCCGGCTCGCGCTCTCTGTCTCCATGCCTCATCAAAACAGTTTCAATAAATTTTCCGTCCGAAAGCGCGATAAGAGCTTTGACTGTTTTTTTATCGGATGACTCAAAAACCTCCGCCTTGATTTCAAGCGGACACTCCTTTTGCAGTTTCTCGCGGAGATTTTTCGGGATTCCTTTGGCTTCTTCCCACCCACCGATCAAATCGCCAAAAACCGCCTGTTTTGCTTGGGCAAGGCGGTATTTCGGCTCGCCATTAAATATTTCCTCTATTTTAGATAAATTCACCCGAAAATATTAACACAGAAAAGACAGATGGGCATCATCGGCTCGGAAGCCTTTGCCGATGATGCCCATCTGTCTTTTTGGTTTTTTTGCGTCCATTTTTTATTTTTTCACGAAAGGTGTAAGTTAATGCCAGACTTTTACCCTAATTGACAAGAAAAAATCAATAGGTTATCTTTAACCCAAAAGAGTACAGACAAAAATCCACACAAGAACAGAAAGGAATTCTCATGATAACTGATCAAAATCATCCTGAACGCCAACCGAATGAGGTCTTAATCGGGTTTTTGGGACAAAGTTTATTCAGCCTAAGCTTGTGGGAAAGCAAAAGAATGGGAACAACGCCCAAAAAAGGCCTGGGCCCATCATCCCCAACCGAGTTTCCTGTATTCGTACAGGAAAATGAAGTGACGAAAAAACTTCCTGCCATCTTGAAATACAAGTAACATCGAGGAAAACATAAAAGCAAAGTTGGGAAGCGATATACATTTTCTTATCAAGGGAGTAAAAATTCTTGACAAGGCTTCCTGCCAGGAGAAAGAAAATTGCGCCGATGGAATTATGAAATTTTTCCTGGCAAACGCCAAAGATCTGCGAGTAATCGTCATTAAAATAGCCAAACACTTGGAAGCCCTAAGACGGACAAACTTTTTTTCCCCCGAGAGCCGGAGACTTGCCTCGGAATCCATGGCTCTTTACGCTCCGCTTTCCGATCATCTGGGCATCGGCATTGTAACCCGCGAGCTCCAAAAACTTTCTTTCAAAATTCTCAATCCGAAAGCGTATGAGTACACATCCAAAGTCCTTGAGATAAAAGAAAAAAAAGAAAAGAAAAAACTCATAGATTTCAAAAAAGTATTTTTGAAAAACCTGGCCGGAGAAAACATAAAGATCCGAAAAGCCGAAATTCGCCTCAAAAGCGAGTGGAGCGTATATCAAAAACTTAAAAAGAAAGGAAGGATCGGAAAAATTTACGACATTAAAGCTCTCCGGCTCAATGTGGAGTCAGTGCCGGACTGCTACCGCGCTTTAGACATCGTCCATAAGTATTGGACTCCCATTCAGGGGAGAATCAAAGACTATATCGCTTTTCCCAAACCAAATGGCTATCAAAGCCTCCACACCACTGTTTCCATAGGAAAAGAGGATTTTGTGGAAATCCAGATTCGGACGCCGGATATGGATGAACGCGCCAACTATGGGATAGCCTCGCACGATGATTACAAGCGGGGAAACTTGAAGATAAACCAGTGGTTCAGGACCTTTTTTCCTCCTCCTCGCAGGGAAAAAGAGGCGGGACACCCTTCTTCAAAAAATGTTCCGGAGTGGATTAAAAGCCTGGTGGACGTTGAATCGTACATTTCCCTCAAAGCAGAGCAAAATAAAGAAGACGGCTTTCTTCCCGGCAGGATTCTCGTTCTCGGAAAAAACGGGGAGGTTGTTGACCTTCCCAAAGACGCAACAGTCATAGATTTCGCCTTTGCTTTTGACCCGAAAACCGCCACGCACCTTGCCGGCGCCAAAGTGAACGGGAAATTCGTAAGTATTGACAAAAAACTGAACAACGGCGATACGGTGGAACTTCAAACAAAAAAGAACGCTTTCCCGAGGGAAAAATGGTTTTCTTCAGCCACCACTCCCCTAGCCCATAACTTTATCAAAAAATATCTTTCGGGACACAAAGTATCCCATGCCTAGGAACCTCAAGCCTAAAAAAATTTCCTACATCATAGCAGGCGTTCTTGTCGCCCTTATCGGCATAATTTTTGAATTTTTCCCTCCCCCAAACGCCCTTCCGCCTTCTTCGGAAAACAGCAAGGCTTCAGTGGAAGAAGGCCTGGAAAAAATGAATGCGTCCGGCGCGCTGGTTAAAATTGCCAGAATCATAGACGGAGACACCGTTGAAATTGAAAACGGCGAGAAACTCCGGTACATAGGGATTGATACTCCGGAAACGCTTGACCCTCGAAAGCCCGTCCAGTGTTTCGGGCGCGAGGCTTCAAATAAAAATAAAGAAATCGCGGAGGGAAAAACAGCGCGTTTGGAAAAAGATGTTAATGACCGCGACCAGTTCGGCCGGCTCCTTCGCTACGTTTGGATTGGAGATACTTTCGTGAATTTGGAGCTTGTTCGGCAAGGCTACGCCTATGCATCGGCTTTTCCTCCCGATATCAAATATCAAAAATTATTTGAGGAAGCGGAAAAATCCGCCCGCGAACAAGAATTGGGCCTGTGGAAATCCTGCCCTTAGAAAAATCAATTTCCAAAAAACCAAAATTTAGCAAAATGAAGCGATCGCTTCATTTTGCTAAATTTTGGTTTTTTGGTTGACAAATGTTATATATCTGATACTCTTAAATGGCTATCTTGAAGATAGAACGCGGGAAGTTTATACGACCCGTAAGAGGCGCTCCCCTTTTGGAGAAGATAAGAAAGGCAGTTCCTTATGGAAACTACAAAAAAAGATCCTAATCAGGTAGAGATTGTCGGCGGTCCTTCCAAGTTCAACTTCATAGCCTCCCTTTCTCTTAGGGATAATCACTCCCATGCAGCCACCTTTAAAATCAGGCGGGGTGAGAAAAATGGCGGAATAGATGAAATAGAGGTAGAAATTGCCGGAATGTTTAAAGAAATCGGGGATAAATGCGAGGGTGAAGAGCATTTGTGGACATTTTTGACAAGTTACGGATATGTAAGCAGAAATGGTTCCATAAACGGGCTGGACTTCCGCTGTATTGGGCTATACTCTACCCGAACCAGAACCGGATGGCTCCGGCCGATAAGCCCAAATGAAAGCGATCTCATTCGGGCAGCCATGGGAAACATCGGAGCGAGAAATGATCTTGAGGCGAAAAAATTTTCCTTGCCGAAACTGGCTCGGCAAAAATATAACTGGCTGGATTAGTTTCTTCAAAGCGCGGAGCATGCTCCGCGCCTTTTTTATTATTTGGAATTTGAAATTTTATTAGAAATTAGGTGAATTAGAAATTAGAAATTTGCTCAAATTAAATTGATTTTAAAATCCCTTGGCTCGAAGACTCGCCACTCCTTACAGGAGCTGTCCGCTCATTCGCCCTCGCAGACTCGGGCTGAATGAATCTTGCGGAGCTACACTCCTCACCCTTTAATAAAGGGAGATTTAAGACCAAACGCGTAAGCCTTAATCAATTTAATTTGAGCAACAATCCTCTTTCTTTGACCTTGCGGAACATGCCGAAGAAAAAGAAAAGGACAAAAACGAGATAAATAGCGTTGAGGCCGAAGGAAAGAAGAAGGGCTTGGAGAGACAAAGTGCCGGTGGCGATAACGGCGCGCATGCCTTCAAAAACATGCGTGGAGGGGAAAATGTAGGCTAGAAGGTGAAGATATGAAGAAAGAGCCGATACGGGATAAAAAACGGCGCTAAACAGCCGAAAAGAAATAAAAACATCAAAAAATCTGTGGATGTCAGATGTCCACAGATTTGACAAAGAAACAAAGACAGAGTATTTTTAAGAGCGAATTAAGTTCTTGAACAATCAACAAAAGAGGTAGCCATGAGCACGCTTAAAATAACAAGGGCCAGCCACGAGCACGTATTTGGCGCAATTGGAATTGCCGTTTTGGTTTTAGGGATGTTTTTTGTTTCAGTTTCGGAAAGGCCAAACTCCCTGATGGGTTTTGGAGGAATAAGCGGAGTGTTGGCGGGCTGGTTTATTCTAGCCCTAACTTACTCTCCGGTTTCTTTTAAGGAAGAGATATTAACTATGATTCCGGCGGGGATAGCCATTATCATGGCTTTTATTGTCGTTTCAGTCGCCCCAGATCACATGAAGGAAGTCAGATTTGTTTCCTTTTTCCTGGCAATTCTTGGCATTCTCTATGTTTTAATATCAATTCTTTCTTTTTTTGTTTTAAAATTATTCTTTCTTCTTTGCGGGTTTTTTGGAAGAATAAAAAAGACAAACTGAAAACGGGTATTTGCGCGAGGCTCGAGCGGTTTACCGCTCGAGCTTTTTTGTTTTTCGCGGTAATTGATTTTTGCCGGCAAATTGGGTATGATTTTAGACAATTAAGCCGGAGTGGTGAAATTGGCATACACGCAGCACTCAAAATGCTGTAGAGGAAACTC
>CAYGHQ010000004.1:0-33425 GCA_964349845.1 uncultured Candidatus Saccharibacteria bacterium | reverse complement strand
TTCTATTAATTACACTTACGCTTGCGATTGGTCCTTCCCTGTTAATTTCAATAAACAACTAGTTTTAAAAAATAGTGGCACTATTTTTTTCAAAAAAGTATCATCAAAATGTTGACATAATAGAAAATTATATCGGGAGTGTTCTCTTTTAAGAGTTATCCACAGTTTTGGTCTTCCTTGACAGCTATTTTTTTAATTATAATCAAAGCAATAAAAAACACCCCCGAAGGGTGGAGGCGTTAAGAATAAAATTAAACTAGTTTTAGAATTGCACTATCGCGCGACAGAACTTGGGATTGTTAACGGAGGTTGTGAGCCTCATCCCCATTTTAATAGTTTTTACCCCATTCTTCTTAACGCCCCCAAAGCGAGGGTGTTTTTGTCTTTACAGTATTTGATTTTATCTCAAAAAAATCTTTTTAATCTGTGGATAAGAAACTAAAATAAATATTTGTAAAGATGTAAAATAAGTTTTAGAATATAAAAATTGTCAAATTAAATTCTTATTCCGATACAAATACAAAAATTGATGAATTTAGAAAAAAATATTTATTACGGACGATATATACCCCCAACACTTAAAAAAACAAAGGGGGTAATTTTTATCGGCGAAAAACCGTCACTGTATTACAAAAAACATTCCGAACTTTTATATTTAGGAAATTACAATTCACCAACAAGACCAGATCAGGAATTGCAAAAAAGAATTTCCAAATATCTAAAAGGCTCGGTATTCATAACCGATATGGTTAAATCTCCAGGTAAACCAGGGGATGATTTTGTCAGCCAATGGAATCGTAACAAAAAATGGAAATTATTATTGAAAAAAGATTTGAAAAAACTAACCCGCACAATTGTAGTAGTTATGAGTAGAAAAGCTGAAGAACTATTTAAAAAAAGTTTTCCTGAATACGAAAAAGTTTTTTATTTTCTGCAACCAAGCTATGCCGTAAGATACAATCATTTGCAAGAATGGGACAAGCAATTTAAGGAATTGGCTAAAAAACTGACTGACTTGGCGGTTTAACACCTTGTTCTTACCTTCTATCTTAGCGTAGAAGCGATTTATTTTTGAGATTGGTATATTCCATTACAGAAAATGAATTCGCCTATTTTAAAGGTTTGTCGGTAAAAAATTTCAATAGGCAAAACTACATTTGTATGGTAAAGTTTTGTAAATATGAAAGATATAAAAATCCTTAAAAAAATAAGCCTCAAAGATACTCCTTTTATAGATGAGGCATATATTGAAAAAAAGATAAAAGAAGATCCTAGTATTTTAGGATTGCAAGGAAATGAGCTAGAAGTTGTTAAAAGCCAAAAAATCCAAAACGGTGGAGGCAGATTAGACCTGCTCCTACAAGACATATCTCAAGGAATAAGATACGAAGTTGAAATCCAACTTGGAAAAACTGACGCAAGCCATATAATACGAACCATTGAATATTGGGATAATGAAAAAAGAAACAGCAGTCAAAATTATGAGCATTGTGCTGTGCTAATAGCAGAAGATATTACAAGCAGATTTCAAAATGTTATCAGCTTATTCAATGGACACATACCTATTATCGCAATTCAAATAGGAGCGTATAAAATAGATGATGATAATATTGCATTAATCTTTACAAAAGTTTTAGATAAGTTGGAAAAAAATGATCCGATTGATGAACCTACCGATATAATTACAGACAGAAATTTTTGGGTTGTCCGCGGATCAGAAAAAACTGTCAAATTAGCTGATGACTTGCTTGAATTAGTTAATCAAATATCACCTAATCATCAGCTCTCCTATAAGAAGCACTACATAGGATTGATTAAAGATAATAGACCAAATAATTTTGCTTTGTTCAGACCACAACGCAGTGCCATTAATTTAGATGTCAGAATATCAGAGTCAAATGATATACAGAAAAAAATAGACGAAAGAAACATTATAGATGTCGGTTTTAGAGGCGGGTGGTATAGAATTAAACTAAACAAGGAAGAGATCCAAAAGAATACTGATTTTATAAAAGAATTACTGGAAGTTGCCTATAGAAATTCCCAGTAAGTTAAAAAACAAACTCCCTTATTTCAAAGGGAGTTTGTTTTTTACAGACAAAACAGAAACAATTTAAATTGGTTTTTTTGAAGGAATAAGAGTTTGGGAAAGATATTTATGGACTAATGTTTCATATTCATTGTAAATTTCTTTGCTGATTTTCCAATTTTCCTCGGATAACAATGGCTTTAAATTTATTTTTTTATCTTTGGAAAAATAGGGAGGAGTGGCAATTTGAAAATACGGCTGTTCCCAACAATTCACTAAAACCAATTTAGCATTCCACCATTTTTCAATTTTCTCAAATCTTACAATATCACTATCACGAAATTCAAGTTTCCAACGAAATTTTACTTCCACAAATTCTGGTTTCCCCGTTTTATCAATAACAATAAAATCGGGAATAGCCCTTATTCTTTCTCCAACTTCGCTGTAACGATCAAATCTCTCCTCCAATTGAGTTAAATTTTGGACAATAGCTTCATATCCGAAACGATAAACAATATTCCCTGCTTGTCTCATCATTTCTTCAAATAAAGTCTCCGCCATTCTACCCTTTAACATTGATTCTGAGTTCATAATAATTTTAATAGTGGGTAAGGTTTACCACTCATTCAGATTTTTTTTATAATTTTCACCTTTTATATATTCAACAAGTAAATCATAAAATAAAGATTTTGTTGTAATCCCTTCTTTTTGTTCAATATTTATTGGACGAAAATGGTCATCAGCTTTTATTGTAATCTTATATCCACTCCAATCTTCAACACTTACACCTTCATTGAATTGTCTTTTAAGTATTACTTCCAACAAAAATTTTGATAATAAAGAAAAATAACTTCTCTTATCTTCTTCATCTTCAAGATGAGGTATATCTTTTATTTTTTGAAAAGTAGCACATAATTTTTCTTTACTATCATAGAGAAATAGTAATGTTTTAACTGAAAAATTAAAATGTTTTAAAATGGATCTATCTCTTGGGTAAAACGAATTATTTTCCGTATATTTTCCAGAAGCTATTAAATCATGATTAAACCTGCTAAGTCTTAGAAGTTGCCGTAAATTTATTTTTTCTTTTGAGGATAAGAGAATGGCATCTTTTAAAATCATGGTTAATATTACCCGAACCCATCCAGATTTTTGCATTGCTACAAATATACTCCCATCATCTTTTGTTCCCAATTCCGATATTAAATCTTCAACATAATCAGAAATTATTTTGTCATTATCAAATACATAAATAACGTTACTGCAAAATTTATTAAAATACCCATCAAAATCCGTGTCCTTGCCATATCTATGGCTAAATATGCTTTCTATGTTTTTACTGTCTCCGACCAGGACTACTTTATCAAAACCAAATTTGTTTGGGAGATCATTACCGCCACTACTTATATCAAAATGAGCTGAAAACACATTTAATATTCTAAATATATGTTCAGGGTCTATTCTATCTAAATCATCAAGCACTAAAACACTTTTTTTTGAATTTTTCTGTTTCTCAATATTCTTACTCAATAGATAACTTAAACAATCTGTTTCTGAAACACTTCTATCTCTCATTTCCTTTATAAATTTCTCTATTATGTCTTTTTCTCCTGATTTATATTCTTTCTTAATTTTCTGAAACTCTTCATCAAATTTAAGAAGTAGATTAAGAGGTTGTCCCAACTTGCTTAACAAAGTTAAATTAAAATCTCCTGTAAAAGTAGTCAATGATTCTCCTGCCGAAATAAATGATTGCAAAGAATTGTTAATAGTAAATTTTTCTCTACAAAATGTATAAAAAAGCAGAAAATCTTCCTTAAAACCCTCCCGCTTTTTTTCAAAGATAGAATTATCCTTTTTTAGCAGTTCAATTAAGATATCGTATTTAAGTAACTCAATAATGTCTTCATTGCTACTGATTTGATAATTAACTGGAAACAAATGAAAGACTTCATAATTGTCTTTATAATTTTTAAAAAATTCGTGTAGAAAAAATGTTTTACCAATTCCAAATTTTCCAGAAAAAAATATCCTTTTGTTATTTTCAATGTTTAAATGTTTATCAAAGTCGGAAAAAAGTCCTTCTACTGGGATCAAGAAAGATTTTTTGTTTATTATTTTTTTATTTTTTAAGTCAACTATACTGTCCATCTTATTTTTGTTTATCACAATAGTTTATCTTATTATTGTTGAGCCATGCCAAAATACTACACCCAATCAGAAATATACGCTAGAATTGTGGTCATGAAATCCATATTTACTGATGACTTTCCTCTAATAAAAACGGATCAAGAATTGCAAACTCTGATTAAACAATACTCTGATTACGATGTATACTATGTTGCCAGTGGAGCAATAAAAGAAAGGCACGATTGGTTTAATTTTCTTTATGAAAAATATTACTTATATGCCGATAGTAATTTTTTATCAGATCTCAAAAAGCATTTCCATCAACGAACTTGGGAGATGTATTTTGGTTGTGTTGTGTTAAATCTTGGAATAAAACTTTTATCTCATAAAGATAACGGACCAGATTTATCATTTGAGTATAATAGTAAGAAGGTTTGGATTGAGTGTGTTGCTTGTGAAAAAGGGGACGGAGCAGATAAAGTTCCAATGATGAATTACGGAGTTGTTGAAAGTGTTCCGTCAGATCAAATGATTCTCAGAATTACATCTGTCCTAAGAGAAAAACGTAGTAAATATGAAAAATATTTAAACGAAGGCATAGTAAAGAAAGATAATCCTTTTATTATTGCTATTAACGGCGGAGTTTTTGGTCGGCCTGATGGATATATTCCTCTAATACTCAGAAGCCTGTTTGCAGTTGGATATCCTACAATATCTATGTCTGCTGACGGAAAACAAACTAAACACAGTATTAGTATTATTCCGCATATTGAAAAGAAGAATATGAGCAAAGTATCAACCACTTTCTTTCTAGAAAAAGAAAATGATTGTATTAGTTCTGTAATATATGATAACAATCTTGTAATAAATCACTCGGACATTCTTGGTAAGGATATAAAAATAGTGCACAACGCAATAGCTAGAAATCATTTACCAATTGATCTATTTAATTCACTGAAATGTTATAAAGTGGATGAACGAGGTGGTATTTCTCTTTAGATATTAAAAATGTTTACCTCATAAACGAACTAAAACTAATTGTTCTTGCCGACATTTTAAATTTTTTTGAAAGGTCATCTATTTTTTGATTAATTTTTTCAATATAGGGCATAGCCATTTCTTTTGCCTCGTCATATGTTATCTGACCAGTTTTCAACAAAACCTTAATTTCTTGCAATTTGGTAATTTCATTCATCTTAACTTGCATTGGAAGCTGTTAATTCTTTGATATACATTAATTTTGAATACAGTCCCGTCATATATTCACGGTCCGATAAAATGGTTATAATAATCTCTTGTTCTGGGAGCCAATGAAAAAAGCGAACAACACTGTTCGCTTTTTTCATTGGCTCCGGAGGAGAAAGCCATGGGAATGGCTTTCGTCAGGGATCGAAAGCCGGAAACCATTTTTTCACCAGAAAAAATGGTTGAGGCGGGGGCGCGGAAATTTCCGAGCGACGGCGAGGAAATTATCCGTGGCCGCTCCCTGCCTCCGGAGCTAGAACCAGTTAAGCCCTGATGCGACAGCATTGGGGCTTTTCTGGTTCTCTCCGGAGGCAGGGATCGAAAGACGGAGGCGGTACACAAGACGACGAGTCCACGAGGAGTGCTTGTCGCCGAGTCCGGGTCGGGAGTACTTAGGCTTTTGGAGGCTTTTGCGACAAAAGACTTAGTAACTCGTGACCGCTCCCTGCCTCCCGTAATTTGCTTGCTTTCCGTGCAGGGATCGAACAAAGGAGATCCCTGCCTCCGGAGCAAAGTTGACAAATATACATGATTGTGTATAATTACTCCTAGAAAGTGAGGTGTACCTTGATAAAAAAAGATGTTAAGAAAGCACTTATTGGTGCTGTGAGATTAGAAACAAAAACATTCACACATGGTGAAATAATGGTTGGAGATAAGATGGCAATTGTCTTTCACAAAGCCCATACCAGAGAGAATATATACCAAGACGACTGTTTCTATTGCGTGGAAAAAATCGATGAGAAAATCACGAAATGGATGGTGTCGGAAGGAGTTTCGTTAGACACGCCATACTACCTCCTTGGGCGATTCACTGAAGAACTTCACTGTAAAGTAAGAATGGTTGAAGTCGCTCTTGGTGGAAAACCTGAATATCGTGGCGGGGGAAGAGGATACCGATATCCGAACTCCCGACATCTAGTTATCTGTCCGAAGTGCTCTGTAGTTATCGAGTGGCCGCCTATCGTTGACTAGGTATCTATGCCCTCCAAAAGCCGTTCGCCCCCGCGAACGGCTTCTTTTTAATATTGTTAACTAACTTTTGGGCTTGCTGTAGCCCTTGTGGTTGCGCTTTTATTCGGAAGTTGAGCCAATCTCCGAATGGCTGGAAAGCCCTGAAACAGCCCTGTTTGGATAGAGAACGCACGTTCTTACCTCGGCTAACATTCGGAGCAAAAGGAAAAATCCGCCAGCAAAAATTTTTGCTGGCGGATTTTTCCTTTTGCTCCGGAGGAGAAAGCCATGGGTATGGCTTTCGTCAGGGATCGAAAGCCGGAAATCATTTTTTCACCCTGCCTGCCAAAGCCTGAGACTTGGTAATGGCGGGCAGGCAGAAAAAATGGTTGAGGCGGGTGAGAAGCGAATACTTGGAGCTTCGCAAGACTCATTTTGCTCGACTCTTGGGGAGAAGCGAATGAGTGGACAGATTCTGTAAGAATCGCGGAAATTTCTGAGCGACGGCGAGGAAATTATCCGTGGCCGCTCCCTGCCTCCGGAGCAAATTTAAAAACTAGACAAAAATCTGATTATCCACCTTGTATTTATTTCCATTATAGCATATAATTGACTGGAAGTTAGCTTTAAACTAACTATAGGTAAGCATATGGATAACAAACCGACAAAAGGTCAATATGTAGAGGTCTTATTGCGATCTCCAAAAACCGTCTTTTCAACCAAAGATGTGGCTTTGTTATGGGGAGAAGAAGCTGAGAATGCTGTTCGTGTCAGATTAAATAGCTATGTCAAAAGCGGTAAGTTAATCCGTGTGCATCGTGGCATCTACACCAAAGACAAAAATTATAATCGCTTTGAATTGGCAACTCGTATTTATACGCCTTCATATATTAGCTTTGAAACGGTATTGACCCGTGCCGGAATTAATTTTCAGTACTACGGCAATATTTTTGTTGCCACATACGTTACGAGAGAAATTGAAGCCGACGGCCAAAAGATTTCATTCGTCCGCATGAAAGATTATGTTTTGAGTAATACCGCTGGTATTGAACACGCAGACGGCATTGCCACAGCAACTAAAGAACGTGCTTTCTTGGACCGCGTCTACATTAGTAAGGATTATCACTTCGATAATTTGGATGTCTTGAATTGGGACAAGGTTTTTGAGATTTTACCCATCTATCACAACAAGCGAGTGGAGAAAAAGGTCAAAACATATTTCGAGCATTATAAAAGCAACCAATCCAATAAACCTGAAAACTTATGACATTAGATTACTCAAAACATAAAAACATCCTGTTGCAAATTTTGAAGGATATTTATTCCGATACATCTATCGCGCCTCATCTGGGCTTCAAGGGCGGAACAGCCGCTTTGTTGTTTTATGGTTTGACCCGAGACTCGGTTGATTTGGATTTCGATCTATTGAATGAAGAAAAAGAAACCGAAGTATTTGAAAAGATTCAGAAAATGATTGCTAGTTACGGGACCGTGGTTGATTCAAGGATCAAGAAATTCAATTTGTTGAATGTACTTTCGTACGCACCGGGCGCGCAAAGGATAAAAGTTGAAGTCAATCGAAGGCAGTTTGGCTCAAAGTATGAGCTAAAAACTTTACTTGGCATATCAATGCTCGTGATGGTGCAGGAGGATATGTTCGCTCATAAGCTTATGGCCATGCATGAGCGGATCGGTAAAACGAGCCGTGATGTGTACGATGTTTGGTATTCCCTGGAAAATCACTGGCCGATCAATAAAGAAATAGTTGAACAGCGTTCCGGAAAGACATTCAAAGAAGTATTACAATTGACCTCCGAACAACTGGAAGAGATGGATAACAAGCATATTCTCGATGGTCTGGGCGACTTCCTTACAGAACCACAAAAAGACTGGGCTCGAGCAAAGTTAAAATCTGAGACGATCTTTCTATTGAAAGCTCGGCTAGAGAGCGAAAAATAAATATATGCCTGAGGAAATCGCCACACAACAGAATACGATTCAAGCTGATCCTTATCTGGAATCTTCAAAAACATTTCATCTCGAAATGCCTCTTTATCGTAATTACGACTTGGGAATCGGCATGATTAGAGAGAAAATCTATCAACTCATGACGACTGGAGGCACTGTCGATGCATATTGTATCTGGTGCAAAAAGAACAGCGTGTTTCAAGCACATCCTACGAGTAGATGGGTATTAAGTCAGTGGCAATCTCAAATCCAAGGTGACTTACAAGAATTTGGTTGGAGTTGCGCTCACAATAATAGTCATTATTACAGGACTTACTATCTTGTGCTTAAGGGTAGTAACGATTTTCGCAAAGTGGGACAATTTCCATCTGTAGCGGACTTCCAAATTCCTCAAGCTGAAAAATATCGCAAAGTACTTGGAGATGATCAATACAAAGAATTAACGAAAGGAATTGGCGTGGCCGCGCATGGTGTTGGTATCGGCTCATTTGTGTACTTGCGACGCGTATTTGAAAATCTTATTGAGGAAGCACGCGCAAAAGCACAGGCAGAGAATAGTAAATTTCCAAACGGTGATTATTTGAAGGCCAGAATGGATGAAAAGATAAAAATGGTTAAGGATTATCTTCCCGAATTCCTGGTAGAAAATCGAAGTCTATACGCGATATTAAGTACTGGCATTCATGAGTTGACGGAAGACGAGTGCTTGCAGTATTTCGAGACAGTCAAAATAGGTATTGAGCAGATTCTCGATGAGAAAATAATTCAGAAAGAGAAAGCTGATAAAGCGACCAAGGCTCGTGAGGCGATTCAGAAAGCACACGGCCAGATTGCTAATTCAAAATAATTTTTATGAACGAAGAAGAAACACGAAATCGCCATATCAGACCAGCCATCATAAAGGCCGGCTGGACGGATCACCAAATCCGAGAAGAATACCCCTACACGATGGGTCGTATTCATGTGAGTGGCCGTGTTGCTAAGCGTGGAGACAGAAAGAAAGTGGATTTTCTTCTTGAGTACAGACCGAACCTCCCGCTTGCGCTTGTTGAGGCTAAATCGGCGCATAAGGACTTGGGTGCTGGCATGCAACAAGCTCTTGCGTACGCCGAAGCTCTAGATATTCCCTTTGTTTTCTCTGCAAATGGAGAGGGCTTCTTATTTCATGATCGTACAGGCCTTTCAGCAACAACCGAGACAGCACTAACGTCAGAGAACTTTCCAACACCGGATGATCTCTATCAACGATTCCTCAAATGGAAGGGCGAAGCACCGGCAGTGCGAAGCGTTATTGAAACCCCACTCTATTCTGATGACCCAAACAAATCACCACGGTACTTCCAGCGTATTGCTATTGATCGAGCAGTTGAGGCAATCGCACGAGGAGAAAGACGCCTCTTGCTTGTGATGGCTACCGGTACGGGCAAGACATACACCGCCGGACAAATTATGTGGAGGCTTTGGAAGTCTGGAAGCGTCAAACGCATTCTCTTTCTTGCCGACAGAAATATTCTCGTTGATCAGGCTCGCGTAAACGATCTCAAACACTTTAGTGATGCGCTCACCAAAATCTCACGACAAAACTTCAACGATCTCGGTTCCCTGATGTCGCACGAAGTGTTTCTCGGTTTGTATCAGGCGATGAGTGGGACAACCGAAGAGGAGAAACTATTCAAAAAACTTCCTAAGGACTTCTTTGATCTGATTGTGGTAGACGAATGTCACCGCGGTAGCGCATCAGAAGATAGTCAGTGGCATGAGATCCTTGATCACTTTACTGCCGCGTCACATCTTGGGCTTACAGCTACGCCGAAAGAAACGACCGACACAAGCACCACGCACTACTTCGGCGACTCAATCTACACTTATTCCCTAAAGCAAGGTATTGATGACGGTTTTCTTGCGCCATACAAGGTCTTGCGAGTCCTTCTTGATAACGACATTACTGGCTGGCGGCCTGCGCCGGGAACACTCGATGATAATGGCAATCTCGTTGAAGACCGTATCTATGAACTCAAGGATATAAATAAGGCAGTTGTATTTCCTCAACGAGAAAAACTGATCGCCGAGAAGATAATTGAATACCTTTCTGCCGTTGAAGATCCGTATGCAAAGACAATTGTCTTTTGTCGTACCACTGCCCACGCGGAAAGAATGCGCTCAGCACTGGTTAATGCCTCAGGTGAGAAAGCTCGAGAAGATGCTCGCTACGTAATGCGAATCACTGGTGACGATGAAGAAGGTAAAAATCAGCTTGACCGCTTTATTGATCCAGAAGAAAAATTCCCGACGATAGTTACTACGTCTCAACTCCTCTCAACCGGTGTGGATGCACAGACCTGCAAGCTCATCGTGCTTGATAAGCCGATTGAGAGCATGACCGAGTTTAAACAAATCATCGGTCGCGGTACTCGAGTGCGTGAAGATAAAGGAAAGATGTGGTTTACCATCATGGACTTTCAAGGGGTTACAAAGCTCTTTGCCGACCCTGGCTTTGACGGTGTGGCAGAGCGCGTGTTTGAGATTGATGGTGATGAGAATATTGCCGAAGCATTGGAGGAACAAGATCCTCAAGAGGTATCAGTCGAAGAGAAGCTGGAAGAAGATGAACTCGTGGATGTCGTGATCTCACAAGGCGAAGGACTCACTCTTACTGATCGCCCACCAGTATTCAAGTTAAGTGGTGTTCCTTATGCCGTTGTAAAAGAGCAAGTCCAATATCTTGGCCCTGATGGAAAACTTCTCACTCAATCTTTAAAGGACTTTACGCGCAAGAACATTCTTGAGCATTACCCGACACTCGAAAGCTTCTTTACTGCTTGGCAGTCGGCAGAACGTCGCCAGGCAATTATCGATCAAATTGATGCAAGTGGTATTCCGCTCGAGGAGCTACAGAAACAAGTAGGAGCAGAGTTTGATCTGTTCGATCTTGTGATGCACGTTGCATATGACAAAAAAATGATGAAAAAGAATGAGCGCATTGAAGCCGTGCGTCGTTCAAACTACCTAAACAAATACAGTGGCAAGGCGCGTGAAGTAATTGAGGCACTGCTTCAGAAATACACCGACGTAACGCTAAAAGATATTGAGAGTGTTCGCATCCTTACGCTTGAGCCACTTCGCTCTCTTGGAACCGACTACGAACTCGTTTCTCTGTTCGGTGGAAAAGATGGATATTTTAAAATGGTCGATGAGCTTCTCGATGTAATGTACACACAATAAAAATATGTTTACTCCCGCAACAATCAAATCAATCCAAGACATCATGCGCCAAGACATCGGCGTTGACGGTGATGCAACACGTTTATCCCAGATGGTTTGGCTCATCTACTTGAAGATTCTGGATGACGAAGATAAGGCACTCGAGATCCGCAAGGAGAAGTTCGTACCAACACTGCCGAAGAAATATCAATGGCGTACATGGGCTGGTCCTCTTGATGGCATGACCGGCGACAAGCTGATTGAGTTTGTAAACAATGATCTCCTGCCAGGGCTTCGAGAACTTCCGGAGAGCAGTAACAAAAGAACAGACCTTACACGCATGGCATTTCAGGATGTTTATAATTTCATGCGTAAAGGAACACTTCTGAAGCAGGTCATAAACAAGATAAATGAGATTGATTTTAATACTTCAAAAGACCGCCACGCTTTTAACGAAATTTACGAACGCCTTTTAAAGAGTCTTCAGAGCGCTGGAAACTTCGGAGAGATGTATACTCCTCGCGCCGTGACACAGTTCATTGTTGAAATGGTGGACCCGCAAGTCGGCGAATCAGTACTCGACCCTGCTGTTGGTACAGGTGGATTCTTGGTGCATGCGCTTGAGCATATGCGTAAGCAAGTGAAGTCAGTTAAGGATGAACAAAAAATCCAAGCAAGTATTCACGGCGTAGAGAAGAAACCTCTTCCATTTATGTTGCTTATCACAAACATGATGCTACACGGCATTGAAGAGCCGGTGACTATGCGTCGTGGCAATACTCTTGAAAAGCCGATCCGTGACTATACAGACAGCGATAAGGTGGACTGTGTTGTGACAAATCCTCCTTTCGGTGGCACAGAAGAGCCTGGTATCGAATCAAATTTCCCGAAAGAATTCCAGACACGTGAGACCGCTGATCTTTTCCTTGTACTCATCATGCGTCTGCTCAAGAAAAATGGCCGTGCCGGCCTCGTCCTTCCAGATGGCACACTTTTCGGCGAGGGCATGAAAACCGCCCTCAAGAAAACACTACTCGAGGAGTGCAATCTGCACACCATCGTGCGCTTGCCAAAGAGTGTCTTTGCGCCTTATACGAGCATTGCCACCAATCTACTCTTTTTTACCAAAGGCGGACCTACCAAAGAGATCTGGTACTACGAGCATCCATTCCCAGAGGGTCAGAAAGCATACTCCATGACAAATCCTATCCGCGTAGAGGAGTTTGATGCTGAAAAGGAGTGGTGGAACAAGCGTGTTGAAAATGATCACGCATGGAAAGTTTCTATAGATGAGATAGTAAAGCGTAACTACAATCTCGATATTAAAAATCCTCGTACGCCAGTTGATGTACTTGAGTCACCTGAGGAACTTTTGGAAACCTATCGTAATAAACAAAAAGAGGTGAAGAAAGTGCTCGAGGAGATCCGCACAGTCATCACTGATGCGCTTTCACACCATGACACCAAATGACGTTAAAATTGTCGCCGATAATATCGATGACTTTATAGAGGTACCAGATGGCGTAGCACGACTGCGAAAGGCGGTCCTTACACTTGCTGTGTCCGGGAAACTAGTGCCTCAAAACAAGAAAGAAGGGACTGGTGAGGAACTCTACATAGAAATTCAGGCACATAATCTGAATGGTCAGAAAAGAAAGAAAACATCTATCTTGACCGAAGATGAAAGCATTCCTTTCGAGATTCCTGACTCATGGAAATGGGTGCCCCTGATAGAAATCTATACAAGCATCACACCTCCCGACAAGTTGAAATCGACTGAAATTGTTGCAGAAGGTAAATGGCCGGTCGTTGATCAGGGTGAGAAATTTATTTCCGGTTACACCTCGTCTGCAAAGCCGATTGTGACAGACATACCTGTTGTAATCTTTGGGGATCACACCCTTAATGTTAAGTTTGTTAATTTTGACTTTGTTGTAGGTGCAGATGGAACAAAAATCCTAAAGCCGATACTCTTGGATCCGAAGTATTTCTTTCTTCTGATTCAGCAATTCAAACCTCAAAGTAGAGGATACAGTCGACACTTTAAGCAATTGAATCATAAAATTGTACCCCTTCCACCGAAAGAGGAACAAAAGCGTATTGTCAAAAAGGTCGAGCAAGTAATGAAGCAACTCGATGAGCTTGAAGCGAAGAAGCAAGAACGAGATGAGACACGGACCCGTCTCGCACGTAGTGCCCTGCAGTCTCTTGGTAAGGGTGAGTCAAAGATTGCTTTTGAGCATCTTACTGAGCTAATCCACACACCTGTCGATCTGAAAGAACTCGAGGGCGCTCTCTTTACTCTCGCCGTGTCGGGTAAGCTTGTGCCACAAGACAAGAAAGAGAACACCGCAGAAGAGCTATATATACGACTTCAAAAAGAAAGAGCAGATCAACAGGACGTTAGAAAGAAAAAGGCTATACCTGCAATATCTGCAGACGAGATACCTTTTGAAATACCGAATACTTGGAAATGGGTCAAGATGAATGATATCGGAGAAACAAATATAGGACTGACGTATTCGCCGACAGATATTCATGCCACGGGCACTCCTGTTCTAAGGTCGACCAATGTTCAGAAAGGACAACTAGATCTTAATGAGCTTGTCCGAGTAAAAAAGGATGTAAAGAACAGCGTGCTTGTACAAGAGGGTGATCTTCTTATTTGTGCCCGAAACGGGAGCAAAGCTCTTGTAGGCAAAACTGCAATGATTCGTGGATTGAAAGAGAAGATGGCTTTCGGTGCGTTTATGGCCATATTTAGAAGCGAGTGCAATCCCTACGTAGAGATATTTCTGAAGTCTCCAATTTTTAGAAATCTTTTGGACGGAGTAAGCACAACAACAATAAACCAAATCACTCAGGACAATCTGAAGAACACCCTACTACCGTTACCTCCCTTAGCGGAACAGAAGCGTATTGTGAAAAAGGTCGAGGAGGTGATGATTTTTATTTCTGCTCTAAGGAAGATAATCACGGAATAATCTTCTATGAAAAAGTGGCTATACTCAGAAATATATCGACTAAGAAGTAACACCAGCAGATGGTCAATTTTCTGGTTGTCTTTTTCTACGATCTTTCTAATGTATGTGTTTATTCGTACTGGGAATGAGATTTATTCCTTAATCAGAGACCTGTATTTCTTAAATCAAAGTCTTTTTCTTGTTTTGGGAGGAATAGGAATAGTTGTCTTATGGGAACTGTTTATTTTTACGGTAAACCCATCTCTTCAGCTAAACAAGCAAGAGTTTCGAAAAAAACCATCCTGGGTTTTTTATGCTTATTGGGGAATCATTGATACCTCACTTATTTACGCGTTCTATTGCTTATATTTAGATACCAAATATTGGTGGGCTGTCTTGTTCGTGCCGCTCGTAATTATCTTACTTAAATGGATAAATGAGCACGCTGGTCAACAAGTTGATATTACTTTCAAGCATTTTGCTTCGGGTTCTGTAGGGATTGATGACGACAAATTAGATTTTAAAAATTCTGCTAAAAATACTGCGGATGGATTACTGCATCTAAATAACTACGTCAACGTAGTTGGCATATATGGAGGTCTTGGCTTTGGTAAGTCCTCATACGCAAGAATGGTTATCGAAAACTTGAAAAATGAGAAGGTTCTTTACACTTATATCTCCCTAACTGAAACCAACGAGGCAAAGGATTTCTCAAAACTATTTGCAGAACGTTGGCTCGATACTCTCTCAGAGAGATATCCAAAGATTGATATAACCTCATATCTCCCATTTATGGATTCTATCCTGAGAGAATCGGGGAATGGGATTTTATCCGACATATTAAAGATTGTATCCGCTTTTAATCGTGGTCTCGTAAAGACAAAAGCAGTATTCTTTGATGATTTTTATTCAAAGCAAAAGCCTGCGCATGTTTCAAGCCGTGTTGCTAAACTTTTTGGAAATGTGACTGAGTTAGATGAGGACGTTTGGGTAATTATGGTTGATGAAATTGAGCGGGCTCAATTTGATGAGATTTATAGATTAGTAGAAATTGTTGAGCGGTTCAAAAGTGAAGGTAGATCCGGATTACCAACAAAGCTATTATTTCTTTTCTGTATCTCTGAACCAGAACTTGGCGAGTATCTAAATATGTATACACCAAATGACCCTCGCGCTCATTTGCTCAGAACATTCTTTTATGAAGACCCTAAGAGTATTACTCATAAGATTTTCTTACCTCCAGTAGAACCAGCACTCAAGCAGAAATTTGTCTTAGATTTACTAAATAAGGTGATAGACAGAGAGGGGCTGGAAGTTCCCAAGGAAGTAAGTCCACATGCGATCGGAGATCCTTCGCGCTCTTTCATGGATCACAAGGATGCCGCAGAGTACACGATCGCATTACTCAGAGAGGAGTCGCCAAGAGTGGTGAGCAGAGTTACTACTGCTCTAGATTTCTTCTATGGAGCATTTAAGAACCGCGCAGGTGAATTGCAAAAGAACGCAATTCGTTTTAATGATGTCGTGACTCTCGAGTTTATAAAAATTAGATATCCATACCTAATAGAATTTTTTGTTAAGACGGTGAATATCCTAGTGAATCAAGCTGAGATGAATAATATTGATGCTTATTTCCTAAAGAAGGAACTTGAAGAAAAGAAAATAGGGCTTGTTGGCTGGATAGAACTTGTTACTGGCAAAAAAATACCTGATGCAGAAAAAGAAGAAGTAACCAAGATGATCGGATTGGTTATGTATTACTATTTTGATTTTTTGAACAGAGATTACGACACAAAAACAAAGGACAAGTATTTTGGAACCACATCCTACCCAGAAGTTATGAGCGACTATTTGTCACTCATGGCTGAAGGAATAGAGACAAATTACCGAAAAAACAATAGGACTTACAACAAGCACAGGTCAAACCCTGATGGTGTAGTAGCTTCACTCGACAATAAAGAGCTAGTGAGTTACGCACGATTTGTTTATGACGTCCCCAATGCACCGATCAGTATCAATGTCGATTTAATAAAAGAGTTAACGAACAGAATTGTAGGTGAAAAAATTAAGCCTGATCCAGCAAATGTTGGCGATACGGCATTAGATGAAGCTATTTATCAGCTCACTTTTCAGATTGTTGTACTTACTGAGAAGGAAAGAGATTCAGATGTTCCTAGTAATAACCTGAAGGCGGCATTTGAAGCAATAAGATCAATCCTCTCATCGCCAAAATTGAATACTGGTGTTAAGTTCATCATGTTGAGTTCTTTGGTAAATAACGAAAGAGGAGGTGGGAGTTCGATTCATTTGCGATTGGAGAATGCGTTTAAGAGGGTTCTGAAACATTATGAGGCGGAACTCAGATTACTTATCAAAGCTGTCTTTAATGAGGCAAAGGAGCGTTATTTAACTGGAAATAAAGTTATATATAAGTACGAGGAAAACTTTTTCTATACTCTCTATCAGGGGTGGAGTGGATCAAAGGATAATCAGGAAGAAATTAATCAAATTAGAGCTGCGGCAAAACGTGGCTTAGTGAGTAACCCAGAGGCTATAAAATTATATTGGCGCAAATATCCTGTAGGAGAAGGATGGACAAGACTTCAGGATGTATTTGACAACGAGCACTTCTTTTCAATGAATGACACAAATAATCCTCTCTACATGCCACTTGAAACCCTAATTGCGATAACGAAGCAATCTAAAATAAAGGACCCAGAAATTCTGGCCAAGTTGAAATTCTGGGAGAAACTTAAAGATGAACCTCGTCTTAAAGATGCATCTGTAATTAAAGAAGATCAGTCAACATTGAAGTCGTTCATGATTAGGAATGGTTTCTTAGATACTGAGGTTTCGCCAAAAGAACTTCCTGAAGCAAAGTAACATATGACTGCAACCTCTACTCCATTAGGAACAGATTTTCCAAAGCAGGTAGTCGAACTACTTCTTAACGCTATTAATGAAGGAACGAAACAAGCAGCTCGAATGCTTTGGAGTATTCTAACTACATTTCTTTCAGAACACTGGATTGCAGTATTGGTCGGATTATTCGCAATCTTTATTTTCGCGCTCGTTAGAGCATTTACGACCGGACGTTGGGCAATGCTTGGCAGTGTGGCCTATAATTATTTATATTTCGGCGCTCTATTTCTCATTGGTACGATCTGGGGTCCTGAAGTATTCGCTAATGACTATTTCAAAGTAGTGCTCGTTATTCTTTATGTTGTCTGCTTTGTTATTACCGGCAAATTCTTGAGCAAGATTGGCGTTCGCCGTTAAAGAGTGCGTGTGAGCGGTAACAATGTAATAAATAAACTTTTTATAAACTTAGGAGTAAAATAAACATATGAAAATCAACAACACATTCAAACTCATCATTTCACTTATTATCCCGCAGTTGGCAGGAGGACTCGGTAGCTACTTTACAATAGATTCGGTGCAAGATTGGTATCCGATGCTGGAGAAGCCCGCTCTCAATCCCCCATCGTGGGTATTCGGTCCGGTCTGGACGACGCTGTTTCTTTTGATGGGCTTCGCGCTGTATCTTGTCTGGTCCTCCTACGCTGAAGCTTCGGCGGATAAAAAGGACTTGATTAAAATTGCATTGACTTTGTTTGGGGTTCAAATGGTTTTAAATACTCTATGGTCTATTATCTTTTTCGGTCTGCACAGCCCGGGCGGTGCGCTCATTGAGATCGTATTCCTTTGGCTCGCCATTCTCGCCACGATCATCACTTTTGCAAAAATCTCCAAACCGGCCGCTTGGCTCCTCTTGCCATATATCCTTTGGGTAAGTTTTGCTGGATATCTTAACTACTCGATTTGGATTCTAAATTAAGATGACAAAAAATGTTAAAATAAACTTATGAATCCCGTTAGAGAAAATAATATGTGGTATACATATCTCTTGCAAAGTAAAAAAGATAATCGCTGGTATACTGGCTGTACCGATGATTTACGGAAGCGTTTTAAGGAACACAACGATGGATTGGTGCCATCCACAAAAAGTCGAGGTTTATTTGATATAATTTATTATGAAGCGTGTGCTAACAAAAGTGATGCTTTTGCCCGCGAAAAATATTTAAAATCTGGTATGGGCAAAAGATATTTAAATAATCGTTTAAAACGCTTCCTTTCTCTAACGGGATGAAAAAAACCATGTACATAATACTTTTGGTCATTGTCGCCATACTTCTCGTGTGGACAGCGATTAGTTATTTTGTAAATCGCTCAGTAAAAACACCTGAATATACTGTCGTAGAGAAGAGCGAGGGGTACGAAATACGTTCGTATAAACCATATATCACAGCTCAAGTTGAAGTATCCGGCACTTATGATGAAGCAATAAACGAGGGCTTTCGTATTCTGGCTGATTATATTTTCGGCAATAACACGAAACAAACCGGTATTGCCATGACTGCGCCGGTAACAGAAGCGGAGTCCGAAAAGATGGCAATGACCGCGCCTGTGGTGGAAAAAGAAAGCGAGGTCTTGCCTATGACGGCGCCGGTAGTTGAAACCGGGGATAATAAAAAAAGAATTATTTCATTTGTTATGCCATTTGAATATACGCTTGAGACGATTCCGAAACCTAATAATCCCGAAGTGAAGATTGTCCCGCAAAAGGCAAGAAAAGTAGCGGTGCTTAGGTTTTCGTGGTTTAGAAACGCCCTACGAATCGCAGGTAAAAAACAAGAATTGTCCAAACTTTTAGAACGAGATTCTATTAAACCGAAAGGACTGCCTGAATACGCCGGATACAATGCGCCATTTACCGCCCCGTGGCTCTATAGAAACGAAGTAATGATTGAAATTGAATAACAACAAAAAACCGCTCATTCAAGAGACGGTTTCTTGTTTGATTTTTATCTGAAATAAAAAAAGCTTACTGTTTAGCAAGCTTCATGGAGATAGCGGCGAGGTAGACGGCGGCAAGTCCGACGAGAGCGTACACGATTCTTGAAAGCGCGGACATATCGCCGAAGATCGTGGCCACGAGATCAAAATTGAAAATGCCGACCAATCCCCAGTTTAATCCGCCGACGATAACTAAGACCACAGCGAGCCAGTCGAAAGCATTGAGTTTGTTCATAATGTTTTTTTATTTTTAATTACTTAATTACTCAGTATGCGTTTCGACCTCCAACACATATGAAATTATTATAACACAAATCACGCAATTAGTAGTATACTTAATGCACAGATCATGACTTCAAAAACTAAATTACAAAATAAAATCGTATGACAACGCTATGGATTGATACAATCGGACTGTTTTTATTCCTCGCCGGTTTTGTGACCGGACTTGGCGCGGTAACGGTCATTGATATCCACGGTTTTCTCGGACGCAAGTCATCATACTGGACCGAGGCTACGACACGCACGCATAAAGTGACCAAGCCCATGATCTGGGCCGGTATTATGCTCGCCATTTTGGGCGGTTTGATTTTCTACCGCGAGCAAAGCTTTGCCGGCATTCCGCTCATCCATGCGGTAATCGCGCTGGCTCTCATCCTGAACGGCTATTTTCTGTCTTTCAAAGTTAGTCCGTTTTTATTGAAGCGTGAAAAAGACGGATTGTCCGGAGAACTCCTTCCTACTTCCTGGCAAAAGAAAATTATGGCAAGCCTCATTGTCTCCGACATCGGCTGGTGGGGCGGATTGCTTCTCTTGGTCGTGTATCTGGTAAGCCGGTAACAAATATTTATGAGAACAAAGACCGTCAAAGTAAACGACAAATTCCAAAAGGGTTACAAATACGAACTTACCGAACCGGTGGGACGGAATTTTCATCCGGATTTTAAACCCGAGCTTACGCCAAAACAGATGCTTGCGCTCGGCGTTTTTGGCGGCAAGTATATGACCGATTGCAAAAAGGAGTTTCCTAAAGATTGGTTTACCCGTGCCAAGCTCTCGCCCGAACATCACGACGATACTCTCAACTTTTTCCATAAGCATGCCCCCACACCAAATGCGAAAACAAAAAATAACTTTAAAGAGCCACACCCAATCGGTGCTAAGTGCAATGTAAGAGATAGAAGTCCTATGCATTTGGTGTGGGGGCATGCCAGCCAGCCGCTCAAAGTCTGGATTGAGAAAGGCTGGATCAATGAAGAGCACGATCCTCGCGGTTGGTTCCAGTGGTATTGCCGTTACTACATGGGCAGGCGGCTTCTGGGCGAAGACGAGAGGCAGATCAAACGTTGGATTGCCATTCGCCGGCACATATCGCAGATCAAGAAGAATTGCCCCCGTAAAACTTCGTCACGGGGCAAGCGGTCTCCAGATTTAACCTGTCGGCCGACGCAAAGGCAAGCGGTTCTACACTGGGCCTATGACAGCCGGAAAATTTGAATACTTAATTATTCTTACCGGGGCTAATTTGGAGCATGCAGTTTAAATTTGTAGTTGAGTATGACCAACGACGATCCAGTTAAAAACGAACCAGCCGAAGAAGCTCCGAACGAGGACGTAAAGGAGCTTATGGAAAGTCATGATCTTGATCAGGACACGGCCGAGCGTGTGCAAGAAATCATGGACGATCTTGGTGTGGACGAGGACGATGCCGTCGAGATTGAGGAGAGTCTTTAGTTAAGCAAATTATGCCGAGTCATATTTGCTTAACTTTTCAAAAATTAAGCAAATCGTCCCAAGCTCTCAAATTTCGTATTACGGCTCGGCCGGTTTGCAAATGGTGTCCAACGTCTACCCCGGGGATTCACCCCCACACCAAATTATTATGTTTTACGTCTATATTCTAAAAAGTAAAAAAGATTTTCAGTTATATTTTGGTTCGACAAACGATCTTCGCAAGCGTTTTAAGGAGCACAACGACGGGAAAGTTTTTTCAACTAAAGCCCGACGACCGCTTGAACTTGCCTATTATGAGGCGTATAAATCTGAAACAGACGCTCGCAAACGGGAAAAGAGCCTGAAATTAAAAAGTCGGGCTTTTTCGCAATTGAAAAAACGAATTGAGGATAGTTTAAAATAATTTGGTGTGGGGGCATGGCTCGCCCCCGGGGCAAACAAATGGCAAATCAGGTGTGCCTTACACGTTCTCATACTTGGCTAGGAGTTCTTTCATCTGGTTGTGCATTACGGTCGGATACTTATACTCTTTGATCCAGTCAAATGCTCGAAGGTCAGAGAGAAGGGCGAGCAAATTAAAAAAACCGAGTAATATTACTCGGTTTTTTTAATTTGCTCCGGAGGAGAAAGCCATGGGTATGGCTTTCGTCAGGGATCGAAGCCCTTCTTCCAAATTTCTAAGACTTCTTATGGCGAGGAAATGGAAAAGGGATACTGTTCCTGTAAGGAAAGGTCCCTGCCTCCGGAGCCAATGAAAATAGCCCTAGGAATATGGGGTTATTTTTGTATCCTAAGGCAGGACAACGAACCTACGAATTGATTTGAAAATAGTTAAAGATAAAAAAGCGGATAGGCTAAGGATTGCTTGCCGGATCATATATCCTCAGGAGTTTTTCTTTTTCCAAAAACAAACTATAATGTGTAAAATAATTAAAATTAGGAAAATCGGTATGCTATAGTTAATGTAAATACATGGAGGGTGAAAACATGACGACAAAACATCTCCTTGCCCGATTCCTGACAACAATTGCCGTTGTCTACATAGTCGGTAGCTATACTTGGTTGACCTTTAGATTACTGTTCGCCGACGCTTGGTGGTGGCTGTTTTTTCTAAACTCGTTGACCGTGTACTTACTGGCGCCAAGTTTGCTGTTTTCAGCTTATTTTTTGCTTGTCCGCAGAAAAGCGCTGGTTATAGCGGTAACTCCGTTAGTCGTAATTTTAGCGCTACTATTTGGCGGACTATTCATGCCAATACCTTCGCGCGCTACCAACCATTACATCTCTGTGATGACGCATAATGTTTTTGGTTTCAATACGGAGCGTCGTGACGAGCTTGTCGCCATACTCCGCTCTTCAGCGGTTGATGTTATAGCATTACAAGAACTTGATTTGGCGACGGCTGAAATCATTTCTAAAGATTTGGCGGATCTATATCCGTTTCAAACTTTAAATCCCGCGAACGGTGTTTCTGGCATGGGCATCATCAGCCGTTATCCTGCTCAAATTGCAAAAACCGCGGTGCCAGGCAAGTGGCTTGGGGAACCGCAGGTTGTTGAGGTTACGATAGAAAATCAGGCAGTCACGATAATCAATGTTCATAGCGTATCTGTAGTAATTGATTCACTGGCTGATATCAAACAAGGCGTGATATTGAGAGAACAGTCCGCGCGACAACTAATTGAGTTCATCCGTAACCTGAACGGGCCGGTAATAGTATTGGGTGACTTCAATATGACCGACCAAAACCGCGCGTATAGAATATTGGCGAGCGCGCTTAACGACGCTTGGAGAGAGAACGGCTTTGGTTTGGGGAATACATTTCCCGGTGGCCCTAACAGATACAAAATCCTTGGCTTACATGTGCCCTCGCGGTTATTCAGATTAGATTACGTGTTCTACACCGATGATTTAATCGCCACATCCGCGTATCTAGGAGTCTGGGACGATATCTCAGACCACAAACCTGTCGTCGCGGAATTATCGTTCATTACCGCGCTAGAAACTATAAAATAAACATGAGGAGGATATGTGATACGAACTTATTCCGTGGTAATCCCAATATGTAGTTGATTACTTGCAAGATCATAGATCCACAGGGGTTTTCTGCTTCCAGAAAGCTATTTGCCTTTATCCACACCCCTATTGATTTTTTCTTACAGGTGTGTATACTATAAATACTAACAGCACCACCCCTGCCCTAACCGGCAGGGGTGGTTCTTTGTATGGTATAATTTCTCTTAATATGCTGAAAAAAGAAAGAGTTGCCGTCTATATTGATGGAAGCAATACTTATAATAAGTTGAAAGGTTTAGGAATACCCGAAAAGTCCACGCGATTTGATTTGTCTGCTTTTATAAAACACTTAGCGGGAGAAAGGAACGTGGTGGCAAAACGATATTATGTCGGTATAGTAAGAGATGTTGATAAGTCTGAAAAGGCCGAGAAAATGGTCAAAAGCCAGCAGAGGTTTTTAAATGCTTTAAAAACAGAAGATTTTACAATTAAGCCCGGAAGAATAATGTATGACAATGGCCGTATTAGAGAAAAAGGCGTTGATGTTAAGTTGTCAGTAGATTTGGTAATAGGGGCGGTAGATAATGTTTACGATACGGCGATAGTAATTAGTTCGGATACAGACTTGATTCCTGCTATTCAATATGCTCGTTATAATAAAAAGAAGATAGTTGAGTATATCGGCTTTGGCATTAGTCCATCGTCTGAAAATTCAGGTGTGAGTCCATCACTTGGAATGATAAAAGAATGTTCGGTGTCTAGAGTATTTTCCGACACTGACTTAAAACAATTTCAAAGCAAGACTTTAAAATTTAGAGACTCTTTAGCTTCCTTAATATTAGGAGGCGAGAAAACTACAACTTGGCGATTGTTTGATGATAAAAATTTACAAGAGGGAGACCTATTAAATTTCCAAGTATCAGAAACCGGTAAAGATTTTACCAAGGCAAAAATTATTGAAATAAAAGAAAAAAGACTAGGAGAAATAACAGAAGAAGATTATGAGGGACATGAAAAGTTTGAAAACCAGGAAGATATGATCAATCAGTTCAAGAAATATTATGGAGATAAAGTTAGCAAAGAAAGCGTGGTTAAGATTATTAAGTTTAACTTGGAAAAGTAGGACATCAAAAATTATCCGTGACCGCTCCATACCTCCATTTAAAACATTAAAATGACCCCATTAAAATTAAAAAAGGGGTTGTTGTTAAGATGAGCAATTTAACGGAATGAATATGAGCAAAGAAATCTTAAAGCTAAATAATGTCAGCAAAAATTTTATTCAGAAAAATACTCATAAGGTTTTAGATGGTATCAATATCACTGTAAATGATGGTGAATTTGTTTGTATTTTAGGTCCCAGCGGATGCGGCAAAACCGTACTTTTATATTTAGTTGCCGGCTTTCTCAATCCTACAACCGGCCAAATTGTTTTTGACGGAGAAATAGTGGATAAACCGGGCGCTGATCGAATATTAATTTTCCAAGATTATTCTTTGTTTCCATGGATGTCTGTGTATGAAAATGTGATATTTGGCTTGAGTAAAAGCAATGTGTCTAGGCAAGAAAAAGAAAAATTGGCCGATAAATATTTAGAGACGATTGGACTGACAAAATTTAAAGACTGGTACATACATAATCTCTCCGGAGGCATGAAGCAGAGGGTAGCGATTGCTCGCGCTCTGATTTCAAACCCTAAAATTTTATTGATGGATGAACCTTTTGCGGCTCTTGATTCCCAGAATAGAAAATATATGAGAAGAAGCATGGAAAGTATTTGGAGAAAAACGAAAAAGACAGTTCTTTTTGTCACCCATAGCGTAAATGAAGCAATTGAATTAGCCGATACGATCTACTTATTTTCCAGCTTGCCGGCTAAAATTAAACGGATTTGCAAAATAGATTTGCCCAGGCCTCGCAACCAACACAGTCTGGAGTTCGCGAAAATTTCGGAAACTATTGAAAGAGAAATTATGGAAGAATTTCAAAAGACTTACGAACAGAACCCCGCAGGTATTCCGGCGTTAGAAGAAATCTTAGGAGGCTTGATTTAATTTTTATTTTATAAAAACTATGAGAAAAATATATCTATTCATCGGATTGGTTATTTTAGCAACTGGCAGCTATTTAGTTTTTAACCAAAAACAAAAAGACATAAACTCTGATCTTATCCCAATTAGAATCGGGTATAACACGGAAAGCGTTACAAATGCGTCAATTATAATTGCTTACGACAAAGGATATCTTCAAAAACATGGGCTTTCACCCAAAATGATTCCGCTAAAAAGCGGGCGCGAGGTGATGCAAGCTATGGTTGCCAATCAAGTCGAAGTGGGTTTCGGCAGTTTTACTAATTTTATGCAAGCTTTGGCAAAGGGCGCGCCCATGAGAGTTATTGCCGCCTCCGCATCTTCTCCGACTTTTGTTTTTATCAGACCGAATGAAAATATAAATAAATTCACTGATCTGTACGGAAAAACGGTTATGGCTAGCGAAGGAGGAATTAACGATCTTTTTTTTCGATTGGCTATGGCAGACCAAGACATAGACTTAAACAAATTTCATCTTGTGGGAGATGTTGAGAGAGCCTACCAAGTTATTGCTCTGATGAATAAAAAGGCGGTTGATGCATTGGTCGCTTCGGAACAAGATTCTGAAGCATTCATCAAAGCTGGAGCAGTCGTATTGCCAGAATGGAAGACAAAGAGCTACGCCAAAAAATCATTGCCTCGCAACTCTATAGTAATAAACACGGAATTTCTTAACACACAAGAAACCGTTGCGGAAAAATTCTTAGATGCTATCGCAGACGCGCATCGTTTGATAAATGACAATCCATCCGAGGCAGCCAATATTGTGTCAGAACATATCAAAAATAAAAGCGCTGGAGCTGTTGTTCGTTTGCCTCTTGAAATTATGGAGCAGTGGAATAATAAAGAAGTCATAAATATGATATGGCAAGACCCTAGCATTACTATGAAGCTGGCTAAAGAAGCCAAAGAATTAGGATTAATAGATAAAGAATTGACTACCCAAGATGTATTTGACTTAAGATTTGAAAATAAATTGAAAGCGACACAAAAAGAAATATATGGTGAGTAAAATTAAAAATTTTCTGCTTGGCGCGTTCTTATTTATCGCGGTTTTAATCGTTTGGCAACTGTTGAGCGCCTTTCGTGTAATTCCAACTTGGTTTTTGCCTACCCCCGGCGAAACCCTTTACACTTTCCTAGGGCTTATTCAAAACGGAGTATTAATAAAATTATTGTTAAACAGCTTCTTGAATATATTTCCGGCTTTTATATTGTCCCTTTTATTTTCTCTGGTTTTAGGAATATTTATCGGCACTAATGCCACCTTCCGCCGTATGTGCCTGCCGTTTTTAGCGGCGATAAACTCGGTGCCATCGCTGGCTTGGTTGCCATTGATTATTTTATTTCTTGGGTTCACCCGCCAAACCATTTGGACGGTTATATTTATTTCCAGTTTTATTAAAATAATATACAGCGTTATCGGAGGCGTCCGCGAAATAAACCGCAACTGGTTATTGGTAGCGCAAAATTTGGAACTAAATAAATTTGAAACTATGGTTAAAGTAATTTTGCCCGGAGCCTTGCCGCAAATTTTAAGCGGGGTGCGAATAGGTTTTGGCTCGGCTTGGCGGTCGCTTATCGGAGTAGAAATGCTTATGGTTACTGCTGGAGGATTGGGAAAATATATCTGGATGTCGCAATGGGCTTTTAAATTTGATCAGGTTTTTTCCGGAGTAATAGTGATTGCTTTAGTGGGAATTACGACCGAGATGTTGATTTTTAAAAAAATAGAACAAGTCACTCTGGCTAAATGGGGAATGATTCAAGAATAAACAACTATGATTAAAGGAATTATATTTGATATGGTTGGCCCGCTACTTCAGAAATGTCCTGAATATATTTTTGACGAGGTTGTTGAAATTGCAGAAAAAATACGGAGCAATTCAACGAATGATGAGGAATTCATTCAAGCACTTAAAAATAATAAAATTACGGAAAAATATTCGCAAGAAGAAATAGCTAAAAGAATTGTGTCAAAATATTGCAAAATTCAACAAGTTTGGGACGAATTATTGCCAAAACTAAAAAACAAATACAAGCTCGGAATTATTAACAACGGAACAGCCATAACAATCCCCTACTTCAAGGAAAAGAATAATTTTGATGAATTTTTTACAACTTTTATCAATTCGTCAGAGGTAAAAATTGAAAAACCGGATAGTAGAATATATTTTATAGCTCTTGAACAAATGAAATTAAAACCTGAAGAATGTGTATTTATTGATGACACGGCGAAAAATGTTTTGGGCGCAAACAACGTTGGTATAAAAGGACTGCTATTTACGAATTGTCAGAATTTGTTTAGAGACTTAAAATCTTTGAATATAGATACAAATTAATTGGGGCGAAGGCTAAGAGCAATTTTTTAAATCGGTGATAATTAGAGAAAACTAATCGCTCTTTCCATAATCCTCTCCCCTACCCTGCCCCAATCAAAATACTTTTTGTAATCGGCGGGATCAATAAGTTTGATTTCGGTAACATCCCCGTCCGGATCTTTTATAAATGGTCCATAAGGTTCTACTATGCAGAGAGAGCGAGTCTGTCGAACTATTCTATCCGGTTCATAAACGTCTTGATAGCCAATAAACTTCTGGCTCAAAACTTTCATATTTGTTTCTTCTTTGACTTCTCGCGCAACAGCCTCCTCATAAGTTTCTCCGGATTCAATACCTCCTCCCGGCGGAGCCCAATATCCTTTTTCGGCAGAATAAACCACTACAAATTTACCGTCATAAAAACAAAAAGCGTGAACAGATTGAAGAATTTTGCCGATTAATGGGGACGTTGCCGATTAATGGGGACGGGCACCATTGTTTAATGAAAAGCGGGATAATATAAAATCGCCGCAAGCAAAGCTTGCGGCGATGAAATCAACGAATTGATTTAATTTAAATTTAATTTAAAACAGGATCAAAATTTCGGACGGGGAAAAAAGGTACTTTTACCCATCGGCTACCCTCCATTTCCTCCTCGCGCGGAGCGGGCCTGACAATAAAGTCAGTTTTGATTGAGCCTTCTTCCCAATCAAAATTGGCGCTAAATATAATCCCAACGACTGCCCCCATAAAGCCAACTTTGTAGTCAGTTTTAATCTCCCCGGTAAGACCGAGAGACTTCAGATTTAACCGGCCGTTTCGATCCTTGCGTTTTATAATTTCTTGGGCCGATTTAAACAAGAAGTCGGCAACTTCGTCAGTAAGGGATCCGCCGACGGCAATCAGACAGTATATCTTCATGGTATTCTTTTTTTGATTTTTGAAACATCAATGTCCGTGAATAACTTATACTATAATTAATAATTTGTCAAGATAAATAAACAGAATCCCGCTAGAGAAAAAAGCGGTATAATTTTTGTGTGAATCCCGTTAGAAGTCGCGATTGCTTTTAACAAATATAAAAATGTTATTATTATCAAATTATAGTTATAAGTTTAATAATCTAGATTACGGTTGTAAAATCGCGATCTACTTCTAATGGGGTGAAAAAAACAGTACATCGCTCTTAAAAGAAAATAATGTTGCCTACATAGACGGCGCGAATCTTCACAAAGGCGTTGAATCTTTGAAGTGGAAACTGGATTATCATAAATTCAGATCTTGGATTAGACAAAAATTCGGCATAGCAAATGCCTATATTTTTATTGGACTTATTGCCAAGCAAGCTAACTTATATACATCACTTCAGAATGCAGGGTTTGAACTCATTTTTAAAGACGTTGTTTTTGGCGACGATGGAAAAGCAAAAGGCAATTGTGATGCTGACCTTGTATTGAAGGCGACCCGAGATTATTTTGAAAATAAACCGGCATCGGTTGTTAAAATAAACCGGCATCGGTTGTTATTGTCTCAAGCGATGGCGATTATGCTTCGCTTGTCAGATTTTTGAAGGAAAAAAGTGTGCCCTGTTCAGTTATTTCTCCGGCCCCAATCCAGAAATGCTCAATTCTTTTAAAACGAACGGATGTGCCGATAGTCTATCTAAACGATGTCAAAAACAAATTATCTTACAAGCCAAAATGAAAAAGCCCCCGGCGCGGACGTGTCCGCGCAAGGGTCTTTTTCGTGGTGATACATATAATATAACGCATATAAGCGCAAAAAGCAACATTTATCCACAGCCTTAAAAACAGGTGGAAAATGGATAATTAAGTCCGATTTGGTTTAATTTAATAAAAAAGTTAGTATAATAAGCATTATGAAAAAAACAAAAAATAATAAAGTTACGAAGAAGAAAGGTATTCCATCGCCGTTTACAAACGGCTGGTTTGGGGCGGATGATCCAATATCGCCGATAAACACACAGCCGACCAAAAACGATTTGTATTATGATGCAATGGATATGTGTAGTATTGGAAAAGCTGGCGCTAAAAGGGCGCTCCAACTTTTAAATCGCGCTTTGGAAATGGATAAGGATTATGTCCAAACTTATGTTGGTTTTGTTTCTGCCTATACTACTCTCGGTGACAAAAAGAAAATAGAAGAAGCGATCAAAACCGCTTATGAAAAAACATTGAAAATTTTTCCGAAGTGGCCGAAACGCCTAGAATGGGGAGTTTTGGAAAATAGAGCGCCAATGCGGGCTATTCAGTATATGGCAGATTGGTATTGGGATAATGGGGAGAAAGAAAAAGCTACTGAATTATTCCGGCTTCTTCTACGGCTTAATCCGAACGATAACCAAGGGGCGCGCTATGAAATTGCCGCGCTTTATGCCGGCTTGACCGGTGAGGATGTGAATCGGATGACAAATGAGGGAAATGAAAAACAAAATTGGGATGAAATGGAAAATTTGGTTAAAGAGCAGAACGCCAAGCATAAATTTTGGAAAGAGCTGTAGGAATGGATTAATGAGGACAGCTACTATTGTTTAACCGCTCCCACCCCTCTGCCTCGCAGACTCGGCATCTCCCCTCGGGCAGGAGAGATGGGGGATCCAGATTAAAAAATTTATTACAAGATGAAAAAAGATAACAAAGTTAAGGAAATTGTTAAGGATTTTTATTCCGAAATTGCTAGCCGAGGCGGTGGTTGTGGCTGTAGTTGTCAGAATAAGAAAAATAACGAACAGATTGCAAAGAGCATAGGTTACTCTGACGAAGAAATAAAAAAAGTTGGAGGGGCAAATTTAGGTCTCGGCTGTGGAAACCCTACTGCTCTTGCCCATATAAAGGAGGGGGAAACTGTATTGGATCTTGGTTCCGGCGCCGGTCTTGACTGTTTTTTGGCTTCCGATAAAGTTGGCGCGTCTGGCAAGGTAATCGGCGTGGATATGACGGAAAAAATGGTTGAAATGGCAAGAGAGAACGCCACAAATCAGGGTTATAAAAATATAGAGTTCAAATTGGGCGATATTGAAAAACTTCCTGTTGAGGACAACTCAATTGATGTTGTAATCAGCAACTGCGTAGTCAATCTAGCTCCAGATAAATCTAAAGTATTCAATGAGGTTTATCGTGTATTAAGAAAAGGCGGACGAATGTATATTTCGGATATTGTTCTTCTCAAAGAGCTTTCACCCGAGCAAAGAGCAAATGGCGAATTGATCGCGGGATGTGTCGGTGGCGCCTTGCTAAAGGATGATTACATAAAAACAATTGAAGACGCTGGCTTTTCAGTGAAGATACTATCGGAAGATAAGGAAATTAGCAAAAGGCAGTATCAAGGCATACCGCTTGAAAGTTTGAAGGTGGAGGCAAGAAAATAAAAATCTCTGAGACAATTTTTGTGGGCAAAATATTGATTTTGCTGTATAATTTTTTTAAACATCCATAAAACATTCCGGGGTGTTTTAAAAAATAAGTCTTATGCTCACTCTTTTATTATACGGTTTAATCGCAAGCCTCCTTTCTCTCGCTGGCGGTTTTATAGTCCTCTTCCGCGCAAAGACTGCGCTTAAGTTCATTACATGGCTTATCACCTTCGCGGCCGGAGCATTCCTCGCGGTGGCATTTCTGGATCTTCTGCCGGAAGCCGTGGAGATGGCGGAGGAGCCTCATTATGTTTTCATCGCTTCTCTTGCCGGCTTCTTTTTGTTCTTTACGCTGGAACGGCTGATTATGAGATATTTTCCAAAGCACAAAGAGGGCGAGACGCACGATGATCACACCGAGTCGCTTCCTCCCCTTCTTGTTCTCGGAGACACGCTCCATAATTTTTTGGATGGAATTGCCATAGCCATAGCTTTTGCCGTTGAACCCCCTCTCGGCTTGGCTACGGCCCTAGCGGTAGCCGCGCACGAAATACCTCAAGAGATCGGGGACTTCGCCATATTGCTGGATCAAGGATGGTCAAAAATGAAAATTGCCGTGGTAAATATTGCCTCTTCCCTGGCTACATTGGCCGGAGTGGCAATCGGATATTTTGCCGTCCAATTTTTTGAGGGGTGGCTTCCCTATTTGCTCGGAGGAACAGCCGGCATATTTATCTACATTGCCTCGTCTGATTTGATTCCGGAAATCCATCACCGAGCCGGCCACAATCACGCCTACCGAGTCCTTCTCACTTTTCTAGCAAGCTTGCTTATTGTCGGATACTTGATTTTTACGACGCACTAGAGGGCGAATTTAAAAAACTAAAAACCGAGCCCCATGGGGCTCGGTTTTTAGTTTTTTAAATTCGCCCTAAACACCCCTTGTTACATAAAGGGATTTAGGAGAGTTGTATCTAATATGGAAACCCTGCTCCAAGCCGACATCTTTTTCTTTATTTCAAGCGCGGCAACAGTAGTTTTAACCATAGCCTTGTTGATTCTGATCTACTACCTTATCCGGCTGGCCCGAGAGATAGAATCGTTGTCTCAAAGAACAAGACAAGAAATAAGCAGAATATCGGACAAAACGAGAATTATGGCTAAATTCATAAAGGTCGCAACTTCTTTTAAATTCCTCAAAAGGATTTTAAGAGATGATGAAGAAAAAGAGTAGAAAGAGTAGGGTTATTTTATTCGTTTAATTATTTTAGGACTTACGCAGTTTGAGTAAAAATCACTATTTCCTCGTATGTCATTCCCGCGCTCCCACCCCTCACCGAAGACGGAGCTCCCCTCAGGCAGGGGAGCTGGGGAATCTAGTAGTAAATCCAATATCCGTTTTGCAACACTGGATTCCCGCCGGAGTTTACCCTCGTGAAGACGGGGGCGGGAATGACAGAAAGAGAGATGGGAATGACACCAACCGCGTAAGTCCTAAATTTAAAAAATGATTATGAAAGACGGCATAAAAAACAAAATAGGGATGCTGGGGGCTTTTTTGGCGGGGGCGATAGCGGCAAGCGTAACCGGCATATACTATTTTTACGGCCCCGAAGGCCGTAAAAACAGAAGGAAAATGGAAATTTGGACGCTAAAAGCAAGGGCGGAAATTCTGGATAAGCTGGAGAAAGGAAAGGATTTTACGGAGAAAAAATACCGCGAGATAGTGGATGCTGTTGCCGAAAAATACGCCAAGATGAAAGAGGTTGGCAAGGAAAAAGCGGAAAGAATCGCCGGCAGGCTCAAAGAAGATTGGGAAGAAGTCAAAAGAGAAGTGGAAGAAGAAGATGAGGAAAAAAAATGAGCAAACTCGCGCAACTTGGTTTCTTGGCGTTCTTGGCGGAAGCAATGGCGGTATTTTCGGCATGCTCGCGATACCCCCAGCCGTCTAACACAATTAACATAACCTGTCTCTTTTTCTGTGGGTCCATGGGTTAATTATACTTTATTATGGTGTTAATTCACAAACGAAGACAGAAGGGCACCTTCTGCACTCCCACCCCCACCACCTCCCCCTCGGGCAGGGGGAGAGGAAAACCTGCAGAAGGTGCCCTTCTGTCTTCAAGCACAAACAAGAGAAAAACCTCGTCTTGCGACGAGGCTTAACGACAACAGATCATTGGTATTCAGGGCTACAAAATACGAGTGTTGTTATTCTGACAGCCTGAGAGTCAGCTAATATTGTTACAGTGGTCGTAGCGGACACAACTCTAGACCTATAAGCTAACTCGTAGCGAACACATTCGTCTACCTTATTTTGGTGAGACTTTTGATCTTGTAAAGATCCGGTTGTTTCCACAAAGCGAACATGAGTTCCCATAAGTAATTTATGTAAAAACTTTTCCAGTCTCCTGAACTATATAGTTCAGATTCAGAGCTGGATTCTATGTTCTATTATACACGAATAGTTATTTTTGTCAAGCGTTTTTGCGGTTTTTCTTTTATTTTCTTGGGGAAAGGGGCAAAAGAGGGCTGGGGTAAGGG
>CAYGHQ010000003.1:0-34827 GCA_964349845.1 uncultured Candidatus Saccharibacteria bacterium | reverse complement strand
GACCTTATCTTTTTTGATTTTTTGGATACAAGCGGTCAAAATTCGCTATGAGTTCTCTTATTGACTGTTTTTTTAATTCTACTATAATTGTTTTTTATAATCTTATGCCAAATCAAAAAATAAACATTCCTACCGCGTCGGGAGTGGTGACAGAAGCTTTGCCGAACACTCTTTTCAGAGTAAAGCTGGACGGCAAAGAAGAGGAAATAATGGCTTATTTGGCTGGTAAAATGAGAATTAACCACATCCGAGTTTTGGTCGGGGACAAGGTTTTTTTGGAGCTTGACCCTTATGGAGGGAAAGGCCGAATAGTAAAGCGCTTGTAAAGTTTCTTGCGGAAATTAGATAAAAAAAATTATTTCTTCTTAAAAAACCGCGAAGAAGCGGACCCCGTTAGTAGAATTTCGGCTTGATTTTTTTTGCGTAAATTTATAAGACTTGGCAAATACGCGGAAGAGTTTAGTTCAAGTTTAAGTTTTTGACTAAAACCTAAAAAATCATTGTAGCGAGCCGAAATTTCACTACGGGGTGGACTTTTTTTTCGTTTTATATTAAGATTGCTGTTTAGTCATTAGGCGTCAGCCACTAACCGCTAGCAAGTAAGACTTTCCTTATGAAACGAAGCTTATTGCTAGTTACTATTGGCTAGTGCCTAGTGGCTATTGTTATGAGAGTTAAAGCCTCTGTGAAAAAACTGTGCCCGAAATGCAAAACCGTCCGAAGGAAAGGTTATGTTTACGTGGTTTGCAAAGGAAATCCGAGGCATAAGCAGAGACAAGGATAGTAAAAATAAGTACGAAATCCGAAATCCGAAATTCGAAACAAACCCCGTCCGCCCTTGCGGATCCGCGCAGGCGGAAAAATGGGGAAAATAAAAAATTCAAAACAGATTCATTCCCGTTTAGAACATTAGAATTTTGAATTTAGAATTTGTTTCGAATTTCGCGCTTCGGATTTATAATTTAATGCGTATCTTAGGCATCAACCTTCCAGACAATAAAAGATTGGAAATCGCGCTTACCGCTATCTATGGTATCGGCCGTTCGCGCGCGGAAAAAATTCTTGAAGAAGCCAAGGTGCCTTTGGGCAAGAAAACAAAAGAAGCCAGCCCCGATGAAGAAAATGCCATCAGGAAAATAACCGAAAGCCTAAAGCTTGAAGGGGACTTAAAGAGGGAGGTGGCGGGCAATATCAAAAGACTTAAAGATATAAAAGCGTACAGAGGCGTTAGGCACGCGAGAGGTTTGCCTTCAAGGGGGCAGAGAACGAAGACTAATTCCAGAACGAGAAGAGGAAATACTAGAAAAACAATGGGTACGGGAAGGAAAGTAGCGGAAAAGAAATAAGCACGAAATCCGAAATTCGAAATCCGAAACAAACCCCGTCCGCCCTTGCGGATCCGCGCAGGCGGAAAAATGGGAAAAATCCAAAATTCTAAACAAGAAAATCCCTCCCCCGTAAGAACGGGTACTCCCTTTATTAAAGGGAGAATCAAATCCTCCTTTCTTAAAGGAGGTGGCCGGTAATCCGGACGGAGGATTTTTTGAATTTAGAATTTGGCTTCATTTGTTTCGAATTTCGTGCTTTGGGTTTCGAATTTTCTTAAAAAATGGGAAAAAAACGAATCGTAAAAACTGAAAACAAAGAGGAGGGGGCGCCGAAAAATGAAAGCGGCGCTTTAAAAAGCGCTAAAAAGAGAGTTGAAAGCGGTATTTTATTCGTGGAATCCACCTACAACAACACAAAACTCTCTTTGGCAGACGAAAAAGGAAATGTAGTCGCGTGGTCGTCTTCAGGAAGCCTGGGTTTTAAAGGGGCGAAAAAAGGGACTCCGTTTGCCGCGGCCAAAGTCGGAGAAACCTTGGCGGAAAAAGCCAAAAATTTAGGATTGAAAGAAGTGGATGTGGTGATAAAAGGCGTCGGGTCGGGACGAGAATCATCGGTTCGCGGATTCGTCGGGAAAGGAATCATTCTTAAAAGCGTCAAGGATTCCACCCCGGTCCCGCATAACGGGCCTCGGCCACCGAAGCCGAGGCGGGTATAAATTAATAAGCACGAAATCCGAAATTCGAAATCCGAAACAAACCCCGTCCGCCCTTGCGGATCCGCGCAGGCGGAAAAATGGGAAAAATCAAAAATTCAAAACAGATTCATTCCCGTTTAGAACATTTGAATTTAGAATCTGGCTTCATTTGTTTCGAATTTCGTGCTTCGGATTTAGAATTTACATTCTTATGTTGATTGGTCCAAGATACAAAATAGCAAGAAGGCTCGGAGCTGGAATATTTGAGAAAACTTCAACCCAGAAGTTTCTTTTTCGCCAAGGGGAAAAAAGCAAAGCCCGTCCTCGCGGGAAGAGCGATTTTAGCGCCCAGCTTTTAGAGAAGCAGAAAGCCCGTTTTACCTACGGCGTAAACGAAAGGCAATTCGCTAAATACGTGAACGAGTCTTTGGAGAAAAAAGGAGTCAAAGCTGATGAGACACTTTACTCCCGCCTGGAAAGACGTTTGGATAATGCGGTTTATCGCCTGGGCCTTGTCTCTTCAAGACAGGCCGGAAGACAGATGGTTTCTCACGGGCACATTTTAGTAAATGGGAAAAGAGTTACCGTCCCTTCTTTTAATGTCGTGGAAGGAGACAAAATTACCATAGCCGAAAGAAGCCAGAAAAAAGCTTTATTTTCCAGCTTGGCCGAGAGAATGAAAGGACGCCCGCAGATTCCTTCCTGGCTTAAGTTTGACATTGAAAAGAAAGAAGCAGTCGTCCAGGGAGCTCCTAAAATGCAAAGGCACGAGCTTATTTTTGACATAGGGGCTATTTTGGAATTCTACAGAAGATAAGGCCGATAGCGGTAAATTTGCAAAAAATTTATAATAATGTTACAATTTTGCCTAGTGTTTTAGAAATAAGAAATATTTTAGAAAAGTGATTTTCTCAAAAGGTCTATTTAATCACCAAGTTTTATTTTAATATGCCAGAAAACAACATAATTTTGCCATCCAAGCCAAAGATCATAAAAGAGGAAGGGTTTACGGGCGTTTATGAGATTGACGGCCTTTATCCCGGATACGGCCACACTCTCGGAAACTCCCTTCGCCGGATCATTCTTTCCTCTCTTCCCGGGTCAGCCATAACCTCCGTAAAAATTGCCGGAGTATCCCATGAGTTTTCCACTATTTCCGGAGTCAAGGAAGACGTTATAAACATAATTTTGAATCTGAAAAAGGTTCGCGTTCTGATGCTTACGGAGGAATCGCAAGTTCTCCGCCTTAAGGTTAAGGGCATCAAAGAAGTTACGGCTGGCGACATTGATCATCCGGGGCAGGTCAAAATACTGAATCCTGATTTCCACCTTGCTTCTTTGACGTCAAAAGACGCGGAGATTGATATGGAAATGACGATTGAAAGAGGTCTTGGCTACGTCCCCAAAGAGATTTTGGAGAAGGACAGGGTTGACATCGGAAGGATTACGCTGGACGCTGTCTTTACTCCCATAAGAAGGGTAAATTATGAGGTTGAGAACATGCGGGTAGGAAACAGGACTGATTTCAACCGCTTGAAATTTTTCATAGAAACTGATGGAATAATCGCCCCGAAGGAAGCTTTGGAAAAAGCCATTGAAATTATGATTGCCCAGCTTCAGGCTATTGTCGGATTTAAGGAAGAAAAAGAAAAAGAAACCGCTCCGAAAGCCAAAGAGGCCAAAAAAGAAGAGCAGGAAAAGCCAAGAAAGGAAATTGACCCGGAGTTTCTTAAAACCAGAATTGAAACGCTCGGCTTGTCGCAAAGAACGATGAACGCTTTATCTAGCGCCAATATCCGGACTGTCGGAGGGCTTGCCAGAAAAAAAGAAGAAGATATATTGGATATTGACGGACTTGGAAGCAAGGGAGTGCAGGAGATCAAGAAAGTGCTGGGAGGGTATGGGATAACGTTGAAATAGGCACTAGCCACTAGGGTTTAGCCGCTAGGGATAAGAATTTGCTAGCAAATTCTTATCCCTAGCGGCTAGTGGCTAATTCAAATGAGACATCACAAAAAAATCAGAAAATTTGGCCGGGAAAAAGGACAGAGAATAGCTCTCATGCGTTCTTTGGCGGTGTCTTTTGTCATGAAGGGAAAAATCCATACGAGCGAAGCAAAAGCAAAGGAACTCCGGCCTTACGTTGAAAAGCTTGTTACTCGGGCAAAAAATGATACGCTTGCCGGAAAAAGGCTGGTGGCTTCTCGCATCGGAAGCGTGGATGCCATGAAAAAGCTTTTTTCGGTATGGGGGCCGAAATTCAAAGAGAGAAATGGAGGATATACGAGAATCGTGAAATTGCCGGCAAGATTATCGGATGGAAGCAGAAGAGCGGTGATAGAATTCATTTAATAGCCACTAGGGTTTAGCCAATAGGGAATAGGGTTCAGAAAATTTTGCGAAGCAAAATTTTCTGAAAGACTTCTCCCTAGTGGCTAGTGGCTAATCCCTAACCCCTATCCATGGAACATATAATTGACGCGACAAACAAAAAAGTAGGAAGAATAGCCACTGAAGCGGCCTCTATTCTCATGGGAAAAAACAACCCCAGTTTTAGGAGAAACATAATTCCGGACAATAAAGTGAAGATTATAAACGCGTCCAAGGCTGACATTGCCAGAAAAAAATTGAACGAAAAAGAATATTCATTTTATTCGGGGCACCCCGGCGGTCTTCGGTTGCCTAAAATGAAAGAAGTTGCAAGCAAAAAAGGCTACTCTGAAGTCTTCCGGCTCGCTATTCACAGGATGCTTCCGCCTAATAAGTTGAGAGTAAGAATGGAAAAGAATTTAGAAATTGTAGAGTAGCCACTAGGGTTTAGCCAATAGGGATTAGGGTTCCGAAAATTCGCTTCGCGAATTTTCGGAAAGACTTCATTCTAGCGGCTAAACCATAGTTCCTATATTAAAGTATGGAAAAAGAAATCGCAAAAAAACCAATAGCCAGCCCAAGGGCCGTGCCGGAAACGGCAGAGCGCTATATAGAAACCACCGGACGGAGAAAGACGGCTACCGCCAGGGTGCGCCTTTCGCCTTCCTCCAAAATGAGCATCGTCGTCAATGGCAAAGAAGCGGATGCCTATTTTACGACTCCGGAACAAAGAAAGATTGCCGGCGAAGCCGTGTCAAAACTGAAGATAACCAACAAATTCAAGATTACCGCTTTCATAAAGGGCGGAGGAGTGGTTGCCCAGGCCGAAGCTCTTCGGCATGGGATAGCCAGAGCCTTGATTCTGCACGAGGGCGATCTCCGGAAAAAGCTCAAAAAATTCGGATTCTTAAAACGGGACCCCAGAATGAAGGAAAGACGCAAGTTCGGATTGAAGAAAGCGAGAAAAGCTCCGCAGTGGAGCAAGCGATAGGGAAGATTTGCGCGGCCAAAAAAATAAAAAAACTTATCCGCCCGGGCGGATAAGTTTTTTTATTTTTTTTGGCCACATTTTTCCGAAAACCGGAAAAGCTCGAAAATAGTTGTATGGAAAAGCGGTTGTTAAGGCATCCGGACTTGTCGCTGGTCGCTTCAATTTCCGGCGAGAATATGGCGAGATCGGAATAATAGAAAAAACATAAAATACGCAATATGGATTTTTTTAGGCTTTTTTATTTTAGGCACTTTTGTCAAAACAGCTAACTCTCTTTTGCGCGCGAGTCCGGCAAGCTATATTGTGGAAAAAACGAATTCGGGAGAAATCCCCTTGTTTTCTTTTGACGGGGAATTAAGAAGGCTGGCGATAAAATACGGGCAGGACGAAGGCCTTGCTAGGAGGATTATAAAATGCGAAAGCTTTACATATGCTTACGCTACTGGAACAAAAGCGGTTGTGGGAAAAGACATCGGCTATTTTCAGATAAATTCTTTTTACCATGAAAATCGGGCTCGGAGCCTGGGATTCAATATTTATGACTGGAGAGACAATCTGGAGTACGGCTTTTGGCTTCTCTCGGAAAACGGGACTTCTCCATGGAAAGCCAGCCAAAAATGCTGGCTTTAGTCCTGTTTATTTAGCCAACTGACTTGTAAAGTTGTCCCTTTCCAATTTTGTCAGACAAAATTGGAAAGGGACAACTTTTTTCTTTGGCCAATTTGATATATAATAATTTCATTAATCTTACTTAGCGTATTTGGTTTATTTTTTCCTGATCCCTAAACCTTACAGGTTCTGTACACCTTTCGCATTCCGAGTACAGAATGCTCAAGGTCTTGCGAAGCTTCCTTAAGGTCGCTTCTCACCCTAAACCCTATACTCTAGTCCCTATTCATATGTTGGACATCAAATTCATCCGCGAGAACAAGGATCTTGTTCAGAAAGGCGCGGATAAGAAAAAAATAAAGTTTGACGTAAACAAGCTTCTTAAAATTGACGAGGAGCGCCGGAGGCTTCTTCTTTCCACGGAGAAGAAGCGTTCCATCCAGAATGATGTTTCGGAGAAAATCGCCAGAGCTTCTTTGCCGGAAGAGAGGAATAAGCTTATTGATGAGATGAAGCTGGTGAAAGAATCAATGGAGAAGGAACAGGAAGAGCTTGATAGCGTTCTCAAAAAATGGCAGAAGCTTATGGTGGAAGCGCCGAATATTCCGGATATTTCCGTGCCGGAAGGAGAAAGCGACAAGGACAACAAAGAAATCAGGACATGGGGAGAGATTCCGAAGTTTAATTTCATACCAAAATTCCATATAGAAATAATGGAAAGTTTGGATATGATTGATCTTGAAAAAGGGGCGGAAGTTTCCGGTTTCAGGGGGTATTTTTTGAAAAATGACGGCGCTCTTTTGGATTTCGCCTTATGGCAATTTGCCGTGGAGCATTTTGCGGGAAAATTGGGGCTTCGTCCCATGATCGTGCCTTCTCTTGTCCGAAGGGAAACTTTGATCGGCACCGGATATCTTCCTCAGGGAGAGGAAGATATGTATAAAACGCAGGACGGAGATTATCTCGCGGGAACGGGAGAAGTGGCAACCATGAGTTATTTTGCCGGAAAAGTTTTGGAAAAATCCGAGCTTCCGAAAAAAGTCTTGGCTTTTTCTCCCTGCTTTAGGAGAGAGGCGGGGAGCCATGGAAAAGATGTCAAGGGGATTTACCGCGTCCACGAATTTATGAAATTTGAGCAGGTTGTCATCTGCGAAGCGAGCCATGAGACATCCGTAAAGTTCCACGAGGAGATTACGGAAAATTCCGAAAAGTTTTTGCAGGCTTTAGGCATCCCGTATCGGGTGGTTGTAAATTGCGGAGGAGACTTGGGGCTTGGACAGGTCAAAAAATATGACATTGAAGCATGGGTTCCTTCCCAAAATATGTATCGGGAAACGCACTCCTCGTCTTATTTCCACGATTTCCAGACTCGCCGGTTGAATATCCGCTACAAAGACGCGGATGGGAAAATGCGTTTTGCTCATTCTTTGAATAACACCGGGAGCGCTACTCCGCGCTTTCTTATCCAGGTCATTGAGAACAACCAGCAGGAAGACGGGACAATCAAAGTTCCGGAGGTTTTGAGGAAGTATATGGGGAAGGAGGTGATTAGAAAACCGGAGGGTAAAATATAACCATTGAATTTCTAATTGACCTAATTCCTAATTAACCTAATAAAATAACCAAATGCTTAAATATCCCGATTAGGATTTTGTTATTTGGAATTTTATTTCCGCCTGCGCGGATCCGCAAGGGCGGAAGAAATTAGGTCAATTAGGTTAATTAGATCAATTTTAGAATGTTTTTCGCTTCCAACTAAAATATGGAAAACAAAAATATGCCAATTGTTCTATGAGAAGAGATACTAAACCTCTCATCAAATCTTCCCGCCGGGGAAAGAAGAAAAGGCCGTATGGAAAGAAAAAAATTATTTTTTTTCTTTCTCTCCTTGTTTTTCTCGGCGGAGCGTCTTTTATCCTCAAAAGCCCGGCGATGGACATCAAAAAAGTGGAAGTTTCGGGAACGCGGGCCCTTTCGGGGGAAGAAGTGGAAACTGAAATAAAAAATTATCTTTCCGAAAAATATTGGGGGCTTTTTTCCAAATCCAACATTTTCTTTTTCAGGGAAAGCGAAATAAGAGAGAGGATACTGGGGAAGTGGAGCGGAGTTCGGGACGCGGAAGTTTCTTTTTCCAATTTGGCTTCCATAGGCGTTAAAATCGCGGAGAGGTCGCCCCGGTATCTTTTATGCGAAGGCACATCTCCGGCCAAAGGGGAAAAATGCGTTTTTCTTGACGAAGAAGGAGTTGTCTTTGGGGAAGGAAATGGCTCCGGAGAATATTATCCCAAGATTTACGGCTATTCCGGGGAGATTCCGGCCTCCGGCTCTTACGCGGACAAGAAAAAGCTTTCCCCCATTCTTCCGGCCGTCCTTTCCGTTAAAAAATTTTCTTTGAGCCCTTCTCATGTTTTTTTCAGGGAAGACGGGGATTTGGAGATATACTTGAGCGGAGGGAAAAAAGTAATCCTTCGGGGATCGGGCGATTTTGAAAAGACCATTTTAAATTTGGAAGCCGTCCTTGGAAGCGAGGTTTCTTCCGGAAAAATTCTGGCGGAAGAAAGCTTCAAATACATTGATTTGAGATTCGGGAATAAGATATTTTATAAATAATAATCCAGACAATTCACCTAATTGTCTAATTACCTAATTCACCCCGTACAAGAAGTTAACATTATTCATAAAGTTACCAAAGAAGATATAGTTACCCTTATCTCTTTTAGTTACAGAATATCAAAAGATAACTTCTATACGGGGTGAATTAGGTAATTAGGTGAATTAGAAATTCTTTCTGTGTATATCTTTTATTCTTTTTACTTGATTTTGGCGATATAATTTACCCATGAACATTTTAGAGTTACCCGTATATTATCTCTTCTGGCATTACACAACCGCTCTCGCGGATATTCTCCGCATTTACCAAAACCTCGTCTGGTTTGTAGGAAGGTTTTTCTCCATGAGCCTTCTCTTCTCCACTCTTTTTTCTCCATGGAAAAGGATGGTGGAAAAAGAAGAAAATGATTTTTTTGGCAATCTTATCGTAAATACCATAACGAGAATTGCCGGATTTTTTATCCGCTCTTTTGCCATCCTTGCCGGACTTCTTTGCATGCTCATTATTACCATAGGAGCGATTATTTTTTTTATTTTGTGGATCTTTCTGCCGGTTATTCTGGCGGTTATTTTAATTGCCGGGTGGAGAATATTTTATAGATAATTTTCTAATTTCAAACAAAATCCTCTGTCCGGAATACCGGCCACCCGCCTGCCATCGCCCTGCTCTGGCAGTGGCGGGCAGGCCTCCTTTTCTAAAGGAGGACTTAATTCTCCCTTTTTTAAAGGGAGTGGCCGGTACTCCGGCCGAGGGATTTTCTTAATTTTCTAATGAACTTTCAGGATTTAAAAAAGGCGGCAAGAATTTGTTATCCGGCTTTTCTCATGGATAAAATTTTAGGCGAAAGAGGAAGGTTTTTTATCCGCCGATTTTTCGGGGCAATCGCTTTTTTCTTATTTATCATTCTCTCTTTTTTGTATTTTATCCCCGCGGATAATCTTCCGGAGAATTTTTCGGCTTGGCTCCAAAATATTTCCATTTATTTGCCGGAAGGGAGGGCTGTTTTCCTTTTGTCGCTGTTCTTTTATCTTTTTCTTTTTATGGCTGAATGTTTTTACCGGTCGCTCAAATTCACGGGCCTCCTGTCGGGATTTCCCGAATTCGCTCTTAAGCCTCTCTCCTCCGATAGCCCCCCTTTTTTGCTTTCTGCCATAATTCTTGAGACGAAAGAAGACGTTGCCTCGGGGCTTATCCGATCTTCCCCGGGCAAAGAGATTTTTTCGCGGGCGGGAGTAAATTGGAGGGAAGCTTGGGAATTTGAAAAGGCGCGGAAAAATTTCCCGTCCTCGGGAAATTTTTCCGCGCCTCTCCCTCTTTCTCTCCCTTCCTATCTCGGCGCTCTTTATGATTTTGATCCGGATTTTGCCCATTTTCTCTCTGAAAAGGGCGTAGCCAAAAATGATTTCATCGGGGCGGGGAGATTTGTCCAAAAAATCCGCTTTTTGGAGAAAAAATACGAGAGAAAGTGGAGCAAGGATAACCTCCAAAAAATCGGAAGCATAGGCGAAGACTGGGCTTTTGGCGGAGCTTATCGCCTGCGAAAATACGGGAAAGAACTTGGCGGAAATCCTCTTTCTTTGGATGAGGCGTCTTATGGAGCGAAAGAGGCAAAGGAGCTCGTGGCTGTGCTGGGAAAGAGCCGGGAAGCGAACGCTCTTATCGTTTATCCGCCCGGATCTCCCGTTTTGCGGATTCTTTTTCATCTCAAAAAGAAAATAGCGGAGGGCACAGTTTCCCAGTCTCTTCTCCATAAAGAGGTAATGATTTTTGACGGCTCTTTTTTTGCCGAGGAGACAAAAAATAAATCCCTTTTTGAATCAGAGTTGTTGAAAATCCTGCGGGAAGCGGAAGAGAGCGGAAACATAATCCTGGTTATGCCGAATTTCGGGGAGTTTTTGGGAAATGGCCAAAGCCTCGGAGCGGATGTTTTTGGAATAATGGACCCTTTCCTGGCTTCTCCCGATCTTCAGGTTGTCGCTTTGTCAAATGAAGAAATCTTTCACGGATCTCTCGGAGGAAACGGGAAAATCATGAGCCGGTTTGAGAAAATTATGGGGGGAAGCGGAGGCCGGGAGGAAACAGAAGACATGCTTTTTGAAGAAGCTCTGAAAGAGGAAGCCCGAAACGGGGTGTTTTTCGCCTATAGCGCCGTCAGGGGGGCTTTAGAGGGAGCGGAGAGATATTTTAGCGAAGGGGAGGTTTTTGATAAAGCAACCGATATTCTTCTTGAATCCGCTTCTTCCGCGAAAGGCGGGGGAAAAGAAATAATTTCCAAAGAAGATATCATGCTTTCCATACAGGGGAAAACCGGCATACCAACTTCTCTCGCGGAAGGCAAAGAAAAAGAAAAACTTCTTCATCTTGAGGAGATGCTTCAAAAGAGAGTTATCGGACAGGATGAAGCTCTTTCCGCCATAAGCATGGCTATGCGGAGGGCGCGTTCCGGAGTGGGAAATCCCAATCGTCCCATCGGTTCTTTTCTTTTTTTGGGGCCGACAGGAGTAGGGAAGACTGAAACGGCCAAAGCTCTCTCGCAAATATTTTTCGGAGACGAAAAAGCGGTTGAGAGAATTGACATGTCGGAGTACCGGACGGCCGACTCTTTGGAGAGGCTTATCGGATCTTTCGGGGTCGGGAAGCCGGGCGTTCTTTCTTCGGCTATCCGCGACAAGAATTACGGCATACTCCTTTTGGACGAATTTGAAAAAACGACAGTGGAAGTCCGCAATTTATTTTTGCAGGTTTTGGACGAAGGATTTTTCTCCGATATGGGGGGCAAAAGGGTTAATGTCCGGAACTTCATAATCATTGCCACTTCCAACGCCGGAAGCGACTTAATGTGGTATTTTATGAAACAGGGGATTTCCATTGAATCCAAGCGGGCGGAGATTATTGACGATTCTATAAAACAGGGGCTTTTCCGGCCGGAGCTTTTGAACCGCTTTGATTCCGTAATCATCTTTCATCCCATCAGCGAAGAAACTCTTCGGAAAATCGCTCTTTTGAAGCTGAACAGTCTGGCGGAGAGGCTCAAGGAAAAAGGGATTGAATTTATTCCGAACGGCGCTCTCGCGGATTTTCTGGCGAGGTTTGGGAGCGACCCTCTTTTCGGGGCGCGCCCAATGAATCGGGCGATCGCGGAGAAGGTAGAACAAAAAATAGCCGATAAGCTTTTGAGAGGGGAGATAACGGCGGGAGCGAGGGTGGAGATAACTCCACAGGAGTTAATTTCTAATTCACCTAATTTCTAATTTACCTAATAAAATAGCCAAATATCGCAAATCCTTCGTCCATAAGAATGGACACCTCCTTTAAAAAAGGGAGAATTAATGCAATAGGATCTTAATTCCTCCTTTCTTAAAGGAGGTGTCCCGGCTTTGCGGGGCGGAGGATTTTTGACATTTGGGTTTGATTGGTATAATATAAAAACAATGCAAAACCGAGCTTTTAACTTTAGCTTTACTTACTTTACGCCTCCGAAGGAGGGCTCATTTTTGCTATAGTTAATTCATTTAAAAAGAAATAACGATAATAAAAACGAGCTTTTCTTCCGAAAAGCTCGTTTTGTTTCTCTGTCATTCCCGCGAAGGCGGGAATCCAGAAAACATTAAAGTCTTGTTCTTTAAAAAAACCATAAACCAAAGGAGAAACTGATGTACATGGATATGGACTTTCCATCGGGAGATATCTCTAAAAAGAAGAAGAACAGGCGGAAAAAAATCCGGATCAGAAAAATTCTTCGCCACGGCGCAAAAGTCTGCCTTAAAAAGAATTTTGCGTCCGGAAAGGGGAGAAGTTACCCAAGGGGATCTGTCGGCTGGATTGCGGACATTTCCGTTGAAAATCCCCGCCGGGTTTTCTATTACCTTAAGATGGAAAAAGGGAGGACAATTTGCGCCAACGCGCAAATTGTCAAAAAAATCGCCTGAAATTTGGGCGGAAAAAAATCAGCCCCGATTTTTTGATTACAAAAAATCGGGGCTTTTACTTACCTCACCAAGGATTTTCTGTATCCTATTATATACCCGATGTGTCTAGTTGTCAAGTTGTAAAGCAAGTTATAATATCGGTGGATCTTCCTCCCCATCTCCCCTGCCTGAGGGGAGATGCCGAGTCTGCGAGGCAGAGGGGTGGGAGAAAGAATCTAGCGTTTAAAATATGCGTATCAATAATCTCCAAATTAACGAAGTGAAAAGAAAGAAGTTGCGTAGGGATGCTACTCCCCACGAAGTAATTCTCTGGTCGCGTCTGCGAAATTCTCAATTAGGTTTTAAATTCAGGAGACAGCATAGCATTGGAAAATATGTTGTTGACTTTTACTGTCCGGAAAAGAAACTCGTTATTGAAATAGATGGGAGCCAGCATCTTGATCAAGAAGGATATGATGAGATAAGAACAAAATATTTATCGGAATTAGGGTGTAAAGTAATTCGTTTTTGGGATAATGAAATAAATAATAATTTAGAGGGGGTAATATTAAAAATTATGGAGGAGTTAGGGGTTAATATTTAGCTTTCTCCCACCACTACTTTAATTTTCCTCCTCACTCCCACCCCCTCGGCTCGCCGACTCGCCTCTCCCCCTCAGGCAGGGGGAGAGGGAGGGGAGGGGAAACAACTATGAACTTTTGGACCGAAATAAAAAAACCGATAATTTGCTTGGCGCCAATGGCCGACGTTACGGACGCGGCGTTTCGGAGAATTATCGCCAGATACGGTAAGCCGGACGTAATGTGGACCGAGTTCGTCTCCGCGGACGGGCTTTGCTCGGCTGGACGAAAAAAACTTTTGCATATTTTGAAATACGACGAATCGGAAAGACCGATCGTGGCGCAGATTTTCAGCGGAAATCCGGAGAAAATCAGGGAAGCATCCAAGCTAATCCAAAAACTCGGTTTTGACGGGATTGATATCAATATGGGCTGTCCCGACAGAAAAGTGGAAAAAAGCGGAGGAGGTGCTTCGCTTATCAAAAATCCGAAATTGGCGAGAGAAATAATTCGGGCAACCAAAGAAGGCGCGCCCAAATTGCCCGTTTCCGTAAAAACCCGCATCGGCTATAACAAAAACGAACTTGGAACTTGGCTTCCGGAAATTTTGGCCGAGGAGCCGGCAGTTGTTACTATACACGCGCGCTCGCGCAAAGAAATGTCCAAAGTTCCGGCCAGATGGGAGCATGTCAAAGAAGCCGTGGAGATAAGAAATAAAATGGGAAGCAAGACTCTTATTATCGGAAACGGCGATGTGGAAAATTTGAAGGATGCTTTCCAGAAAGCGCAAGAGAGTGGTGCTGACGGGGCTATGATTGGCCGAGCAATTTTCGGCAACCCCTGGCTTTTTGCAGGATTGAAAAAGGTCAAAGACAGATGGGCACCATCTGCACGTCCCCTAGCAGATGGTGTCCATCTGTCTCCTCCCTGCAAAAAACTTAGGATTCTTTTGGAACACGCCAAACTTTTCCAAAAAATTTTAGGGGAAGACAAGAATTTCTCCGTTATGAAAAAACACTTCAAAGCCTACGTGTCCGGTTTTGACGGGGCGAAAGAACTTCGGGTGAGGCTTATGGAGGCGGAGAATGTGAAAGAGGTGGAAAAAATTGTTTACAATTTTTTAAATTCAAAGCACGAAATCCGAAATCCGAAACAAATCCCGTCCGCCCTTGCGGATCCGCGCAGGCGGAAAAATTCCAATATCTAAATTCAAAACCTCGAAATAATTCCTGTTTAGTTTTTTTTAATTTTCTTCTTTTGGCTTCTTTTGTTTCGGATTTCGATATTCGAATTTCGAGTTTTTTCAATATATGCTATAATTCTGTTGCAGTTAACCCCTAACGAAAGGTAAAAATATGAGTAATAACGACAAAATGGGAAATTTGGAGAGAAAGTGGATGAAAAAATCTTCTTGAAAGGGGGGTGATCTTTCTGGGGACTCTGCCGGAGCCGTAAAGCTATAAATCGCAAGAAGTAATTCCGCAAAGCGGGATGAAGCGGTTTGCCCCGTACAAGAAGTTAACATTTTTTCTATAATCACTGTACAAGATATCAGTTTCCTTAATCTCGTATGGTTATGAAATAAGAAATGTAACTTCTCTACGGGGTTTGCTCGCGCGACCCGGATGGGGTTCCCGATTCTTGGCGTCCCGACGTTACGTCGGGACGCTTTCTGTTTTTCGCGGAACGTGATATTATTTTGGGACAATGATTCAAGATAATGCCAGTATTTCTTCATATCCCACTCCAAAAATCATTGTCTTTTTGGATAAAGTTTGGAGCGTTGCTTTTTTATGGCTTATTCCCCGGTTTGTAACGCCGAATGAAGTTACGTGGTTTCGTTTTTTTACTATTCCTTTCGTGATTTATTTTCTGATTGATGGAAACTATGAAGCGGGGGGAATTCTTTTTGTCATTTCCGCATTTTCCGATTTGGTTGACGGGGCGCTAGCGCGGACAAGAAATATGGTAACCGAATGGGGGAAACTTTACGATCCTGTGGCGGATAAGCTCTTGGTCGGAAGCGTAGTAACTATCATGGTTTCCCGTTTTATAGATATTTATCTTGCTCTCGCCATAATTCTTTTGGAAATTCTTATCGTGGCCGAAGCTCTTTACCGGAAGAAATTTGAAGGATATAAGCCGGAGGCGCGTTTGCCCGGGAAGATAAAAATGGTTTTCCAGTGCTTTGGAATTTCTTTTCTTTTTCTCTCATTGGTTGCCGGTCTTTCCGTTTTTATCCTTGTCTCTGAAATATTTCTCTGGGGAGCTTTATTCTTTGCCTTATTGAGCCTTATTGTCTATCGGTCAATTTAAGTGTAGATTATTGTCATAGAGCTTACGTGTTTTGTTCTTAATTCCTCCTTTCTTAAAGGAGGTGGCTGGCTTTGCAGACGGAGGATTTAAATCCCTCCCCTGATTACAGGTACTTCCTTTAAAAAAGGGAGAATTAAGACTCAAATCTGCAAGTCATATAAAATTAAATACGGAGGGATGCCAGAGCGGTCGAATGGGCTACCCTGGAAAGGTAGTATATCCGAAAGGGTATCGCGAGTTCGAATCTCGCTCCCTCCGCAAAACAAGGAAACAAATGCGAAGCATTTGGCGACTATGTTTTTGCGCGAGAGAGCGAGATTCGAACCGAGCCGTCGCGAAGCCGCCTCGTAGCGAAGCGAAGAGGCGAGACGGCGAGTGGGGGTCGAGCGAGCGAGATTTTTGTGAGTCCCAAGGACGAAATAAAAATCCGCGAGAGTGACCGAATCTCGCTCCCTCCGCCAAATAATGTAAGAGAAATGCCGTTTGAATTTAAAAAATATTCTTCAGAATACGGCAAAAAATTCAGAGAGATGAAGGAAAAAATTTTATCTCTTTCACGGCGAAAGATTGAAATTGAACATATTGGAAGCACATCAATAAGGGGTTTGGGAGGCAAGGGGATAATAGATATTTCTATTGGTATAAAGAAATGGTCGGAGGCTTCGCGTATTCTCAAAATTTTGAGAAAACTGGGGTTCAAACATTTTCATAAAATGGAAAACCATAGCCTCTTTGTGAGCACCAAAGCTCTCTGTGAAGAAGGAGATTGCCATGTTCATATTAGCAGGATAGGAACAAAGAGATATACCCGCACTCTTGCGTTTCGGGATTTTTTGCGTAAAAATCCCGGCGAAGCGGAAAGGTATGAAAAAATAAAAAAAGAAATTTTTGCAAAATGTTCGGGCAATCGGCAAGTTTATAAAAAACTAAAAAATATTTATTTTATTAATCTCAAAATATAAAATCTAGGACTTACTCGCTTGGTGTCATTCCCGCGAATGCGGGAATCCAGAGTATGTGGTATAACCGTGGATTCCCGCCTTCGCGGGAATGACAGACGGGAAAACAGTGGAAATTTTTCCAAACGCGTAAGTCCTAAAATCATGAAAATCACTCTCTGCGGAAGCATTGCTTTTTATAGCGAGATGGTAAAAGTCCAGAAAAAACTGGAAAATCTTGGCCATGAAGTGAAATTGCCTCCCATTAAGATAAAAGATGGCGAGGGAAAGCTAATTTCTGTGGAAAAATACTACGAAATCCGAAAAAAGGCGTCCGACAATGAAAAGTGGGTATGGGAGAGGAAAGAAGAAGCTATCAGAAATCATTTTAAAAAAGTGGAGTGGTCGGATGCGGTTTTGGTTTTGAATTATTCCAAAAATGGTATTCCGAATTACATAGGATCAAATACTTTTCTTGAAATGGGCGTGGCGTTTTATCTTAAAAAGAAAATATTTTTGCTTAACCCGATTCCGGAAATCTCTTCCAAAGAGGAAATTTTGGGAATGAAGCCAATTGTTTTGAATGGGGATTTATCTCTTGTGAAAATGAAATGATCCCTTTTCTCAAACAATTTATTGTTCATCCGGAATGGACGGGAGCGATAGCGGAAACGGGGGAGGATCTTTCGGATCTTATTACCGACTTGGCGGATTTGAAGAAGGCTAAATTTATCGTTGAACTCGGTCCGGGCGGGGGAGTATTCACGGGGAAAATTCTCCAAAAGAAAAATCCGGAAGCAAAATTTTTCGCTCTGGAAATAAATCCGTTTTTTGCCGAAGAAGCCAGAAAAAAAGTTCCGGAAGCGGAAATTATTACGGATTCGGCGGAAAATTTGGGAAAGTATCTTAAAGAACGGGGCGCGGATAAATGCGATTGTATTATTTCCGGACTGCCGTGGGCGGGTTTTCCTTCTTCTCTTCAAAACTCCATTATGTCGGAAATTTTAAAACATTTGGAATCTGGAGGAAAATTTCTTACTTTCGCCTATGTGACCGGCCGATATCTTCCGAAAGGCCGAAAATTCAAAAAGCTTTTGGATAAATCATTTAATACCGTCCGCAAATCCAAAATCGTTTGGAAAAATATCCCTCCGGCTTTTGTGTACTATTGTGTTAAATAGCGGGCGAGATATTTGACTCAGGGCGCGAAAAAGTCCGCCCGCCACAAAGTGGCGGGCGGACTTTTGACAAATTAAGTCTTTTGGTTGTATTATCTACCCAGTTTAGTTATTTGAAAAACCTAAGAGCCTATTCGCGATTTAATGCATTAGATCGTGGATAGGCTCTAAAAAATAAGGAGGAATTGTGAATTTAACTCAAAGTTTTAGGCAAGATATAAGATTAAATTCTTTGGCTCTTTTGGCAAATTGTCCGGATCCAGCCATGAAAGAAGTTATAAAACTCGTGGAATCTGCGGGAAGAAGCCGATCCGCGATAATTCTTGGAGAAACCGGAGTCGGAAAAGAAATAGCGGCTCGGGCTATCCACGAAAGCGGTCCGAGGAAGAAAAACAGATTCGTGATTGTTAATTGCGGAAATCAGAATCGAGATATAATGGGAAGCGAAATTTTTGGCCACGAAAAAGGAGCGTTCACAGGAGCTCATGACCGGCATATCGGACTTCTTGAGATGGCCGATGGAGGCACTCTTTTCTTTGACGAGATAGGGGAATTGCCTCTTTCTCTTCAGGCGAGGCTTCTTCGGGTTCTTGAAGAATACTCTTTTACGAGAGTCGGCGGAACATCGGAAATCCGTTCCGATTTTTACACTATCTGCGCCACGAATCGCGATCTTGGGGCCATGGTCGCGGAAAAGGCGTTTCGGGAGGATCTTTGTTTCCGGTTGAATGTTTTTCCCATCCCTATCCCGCCTCTTCGGGAACGGCCGATGGACATCCCGTATTTCGGAAGATATTTTACGAGGAAATTCTCGGAAGGAAGGACATCATTGTCGGAAGAAGCGAAACAATGCCTGTTGGAGCATAAGTGGCTGGGCAATGTCAGGGAAATGAGAAACATCATTGAAAGGGCGGTGATACTTGCCAATGGTCATAGTGTGATTCTGCCGGAGCATTTGCCGTTTTGCGTAAATTCGCAAAAAGCAGTTTCTCTTCCTCTAAAAAACAGCGAAGAAAATTCAATCTCCGCGGAAAAAGAGGAGTTTGTCCCGCTTCCTGTTCCAAAAAAGGAAACGGAGATGGAGGAACCGGCTTCTTTTCTTTCGGGCGGAGTAAAGAAAGAGAGCGATCTTAAGGGATATGTGCCCGCCGTTCTTTACCTAAAAAATTGGGTTCCGGAGATAAAGAAAGATCTTCCGATTCTGGCAGTTAGGCTGGCGGCTTTCGCTTACGAAACAAGCCTTGATTTGGTTTTGGGGGGAGACACTTCTCGTCAGGCAGTCTGCGCGAAAAGGGCGGCCGCGATTCTTCTTTCCGAAGAATTAAAAATGGGGAGAAAAGAAATTGCGGAAACTTTGCGGTGCAATCTTCCCTTTACCGGAAGAGTTTTGAAAAAAAGGAAAGAAATGCCTCCGGACGACATGTGGGTTTTTGATATGGCGAATATCAGAAACCACTTTAGAAAAACAGTTTTGGGGCGTACTTCTTAAAATATGCTCCAAAATTTAACCGCTAAACGAACAATGTTCGTTTAGCGGTTTTTTTATTCACCCATTTTCGGAGGGTTTCCGGTTTTTTTCAATTCTCTTGATACTTTCTGCCAGTTCCGTGGCTTTACTGGCTAATTCCTCAATTTTTTCAAGGAGTTTTGAACGTTCCTGCCACTTCGGCCCCTCAAGAATTTTCATAAATTCCGTGTCATTCATTCCGAGAATTTTATCAAGGTGCCCCTCCGTTCTCATCACAAATTTTTCCAAAGCCTTGAAAGGTTTGGCATTATCCGTCCTGGCAGAAGATCCTGTTTCCTTCGGTTTTTTTGAAAGCGGGATATTCTGCTCTTTTGCAATCTTCTCAATCAAGTTCTTTGCCTCCTTTAGCGAGAGCCCGTTCTCGCTAAAGGTCTTGGCGAATTCTGCCTGCTTTTCTTTGGGGAGAACAAGCAAAAGCCCCGCTTGCCCTTCCGAGAGTCTTTTTTCTTCAGGCACTTTAGGATGCGCGAAAGCCAGGGCTTCCGGAGAGAGATCGTCAATGAACTGGATATATTTTCTTATCAAGTTTTGGCTCTGTCCGAGTTTCTCGGAAATTTCAGATTGCGTCATCGCCCACGAATCTAATTTTTTGACTGCGTGAGCCAATTCAAACCACGAGAGCTCTTTCGTGTGGATCTGGGCGATAAGGGGAATGAGAAGCTGTTCTATCCGGTCTTTGACTTCAACTATTCTCGCGTCTACGGTATCTTTGCCGGAGATTGTGACGGATCTTAAGCGCCTTTCCCCGTGAACAAGCTCAAACTCTGCGCCGTTCTCCGGCACTGGAAGCTTTTTGACCAAGATAGGATCTTCTTGGCCTCCACTTTTTATTGTTTCGGCTAATCCTTTAAGGGAATCTTCCGAAATATTCATTCGGGGCTGAACCGATGACGGACGGATTTTTTTTACCGGAATTTTGAGTATTTGACCGTTATTGGCAAAGTTCATAAAACTCTCCTTTCTTTATTGATTTGTGTTTGATACTTCCGGTTTTTAAGATACTCCAAAAGAGTCTTATTGTCAATTTTTATTGAGACTGGTTCTATTTACATTTCTATAAAAAAATGATAGTCTAATTCCAGATTTTTCTTTGAAAATTTGAAAGAGAAAGGATTGCTTGTGTTTTACGAAGAATACCAGCCGGAGGCGGTTTCCGGCATCTTGGGGGAATTGGAACGGGAAGGAAAAACTCTCGTTTCCATGGCGATGGGGCTGGGAAAAACCCGCGTCGCTATCCGCTCAATTCAGGGACATATCAAAGAAGGCAAGGGGCTTTTCCTTTGCCACGATAATTCCATACTGGAACAGGCCATGAAAGAATTCGCGAAGATTATGGGGAAAGGAATCAGTATGGGAATTTTCAATGGCGAGAAAAAACAGATAGGCAACGATATTACCTTTGCCTCTTTTCAGACGATGTTCCGGTGGAAAAGCACTTTCCCCTCGGACGAGTTTCCAATTATTATCGTGGACGAAGCTCATCATATCCACGCGCGCACTTTTAAAGAAGTGATTGATTATTTCAGGCCGAAATTTCTCATTGGCCTTACCGGCAGTCCGGACCGGATGGACGGCAAGGATATCGGCGAAATTTTCGGAAAGAAAGCGGTGGATATTTCCGTTCCGGAGGCTATCGGGAAAGGATGGCTTGCCGAAGTGGAATATCGCCTTGTTACAGATAATATTAGTCGCCAAAAGCTGAAAAAAATTGTTGCCGGCGCGCTCAAGGAAGGAAAAAAGGTTTCTTTGAAACAGCTCAATGAGGAGATTTTCATTGAAGCCAGGGACGAAAAGGTGGCGGAAACAATTCTCTCTTATGGCGGCAAAAAGACGATAGTTTTTTGCGAAAATATTCCCCATGCCGAACATTTTCAGAAATTTATTCCCGGCTCGGAAATCTATCATTCCGGCCTCTCTCCCAAAAAGAACAGGGAAACTTTAAATTCTTTCCGAATCGGCGGATGCCAGCGCGTCTTGACGGTGGATAAAATGAACGAAGGGGTGGATATTCCCGACGCGGAGATGATAGTTTTTCTCCGGTGTACTGATTCCAAAAGAATTTTCCTCCAGCAGCTCGGGCGGGGTCTCCGGAAAACGGAAAGCAAAAGCAAGGTGATTGTTTTGGATTTCGCCGGGAATGTGGAGAGAGTGAGAACAATAAGCGAAATATCCGAAAAAGTATGGAGCTATGTTCCTAAAGATAGTAAATTTGGAAACAACCCTCTCTATGTCAAAGGTTTCTTTCATTTTGTCTTCACTGACGAACAAATTGACCTTTTGCGGGCGCTTAAGCGTCTTGATATGAAATATGTATCCGACGTTCCGGAGCTTTTGGAAGAATATTCGGATAAAAATCCGGAACCGGCATCCATGGTGTCGGCTGGATCAGATCGAAAACTTTGGTGGAAATGCTCCAATCCTCTTTGCGGATATGAGTGGCAAAAGAGCGCCTATAGGCGAAAAAAGGGAAGCAAATGCCCGGCTTGCTCTAACAAGGTTATTACGGAAAAAAATAATCTTGCCGTTACCCACCCTCTTCTTGCCGCCGAATACTCGGATGAAAACGCCCTTCCGGCTAATAAAGTAGCCGCTGTCTCCATCAAGAAATTCTTTTGGAAATGCGCGAAGCCTTCCTGTGGTTATGAATGGCGGGCGAGAGGATACGACAGGGCGCTCGGAAGCGGCTGCCCGGCATGCTCCCACCGAAATTCCGTAATAACTTCAAAAAACAACATGGCGGTCCTTCATCCTGAACTGGCTAAAGAATATTCTCCAAAAAATGTTCTGCCGGCCGGCATGGTTTTTCCCGGAACGATAAGAAAGTTTTGGTGGAAGTGCCCGTTCGGCCATGAGTGGGAGGCCAGAGCGTCCGACAGGGTGGGAGGCCACGGTTGTCCGGAATGCTGGAGCGCGAGAAATAGCGAATTATCCCGAGAAAGGGAAAAGAAAAAAGTTCTTTTTGAAAAGGCGGTTTAAACGCGAATCCGCGAAGCCCTTGGGCTTCGCGGATTTTTTATTTTACCTTTTTACAATTTTACTTACCAACAGAGCGAGCCTTTCATTTTTGAAAAGCCTTGCGGAGCTGCTTAGGAGTTTCAAGCGAGAAAGCCGGCTGGAGGCGCTGTTTGAGCTCATTCTTATGAGCGAGTTCGCCGGGAAGCCGAGCTTTTGAGCTTTGAAACTCCTTGAGCAGCGAGCAGAGGAAAAATTCAGTAGAATTTTATCCGTGCTTTTCAAAAATGAAAGGCGAGCGGTTTTTTTATCTCTTGACTTTTGCTTCTTCAACGAGCATTTGCAGAAGAAGTACCTGAAGCTCAAGAATTTTGGCTTTAATCTGCGCTATGAGGGCGGCTTTCTCGGCGGGGCTCAAGATTTTTTTTCCTCCCGTGGAAGACGGATATTTTTTAGCGATAATTTCGTTTATCTTGCTTCTTGTTTTTGTCCCCACCGCTCCGTAGCCGGTTTCGTATGATTTGCCGTAAGTGGTTATCTTGTATTTTATCTGAAAATCTCCGACAGCCCGCGAAGTGGCCGGACCGAGAAAATTGGTTGGCTGGTCAATTTTTAAAAATCCCTCGGCTTTTAAAAATCTCTGAAGCGTTCCCACTTCCTCTCCTCTCCCTCCTTCGTTTAAGTTTTTTGTAAGAGAAGGAAATTGGAGAGCGCTTTCTCCCGATTTTTCTCCGGCTGGCGTTTCTCCCGAAGTTGTGGATGAAGCTGTGATTCCGGAAAAGTTATTGGCGGCGGACCCTCCTCCTTCAATCGCCTGGTTTCCCGCTCCTCCGGTTCCCGATGTATTCGCTGTATTCGTCGGCTGATTTGACGCTGGAGGTGGCGTAGTATTGGCGCAGGATTGGGAAGTTTGAGGAGATCCTCCGGTACAGCCTGAAGGAGAGCTTGCGAGGATTGTTCTGGTCTGGTTACCCCCTGCACAGCCGGACCAGGAGGAGTAAGTGAAAGAAGAGCAAGCGGGATAGGTTGAAGGGGAAGCGGGAGTGGATACGGACGCGGAAGAAGACATCGCCGAATAATTTCCGGCTGAATCATACGCTTTTACGCTGTAAGAATAATTTACTCCGGCCGAGAGATTGGAATCCGTAAAGGAAACTGATCCCACGGTTCCCGCAAAACTGCCGTTCCGGTAAATATTATATCCGGCTACCCCCGTATTATCGGATGAGGCATTCCATGACAGGGTAATCTGGCTTCCCGAAGAAGCGCTTCCCCGGACATTTTGAGGCGTTGAAGGAGCTTGCGTGTCTGCCGGAGGCGGAGCCGATCCTCCCGAAGTTACGGCTGAAATAATATTGGAAATCGGACCCCAGTTGCCGTCCTTGTCTCTGGCCTTTATGGCAAAATAGTAACGGGTGCCGGCTAAAAGATACTTAGCCGTAAAACTCTCCGCCTTTCCGGCATATTCCGGAGTAGTCTGCCCCAGAACTTCCGGCACGAGGTTGAAATTGCTTTCGGTAATGGGATAAGTGTCGTATCTTATGGAATAAGCCTCCGGCCTTCCGGCCGAGGCGTCGTCTCCCGGCCCTGTCCAATTGAGAGTAATGGTCGATTCAGAACTTCCTCCCGCCGGAGCGCGGAAATCCGAAATAGCGGAAGGGGAAGTGAGGTCGATATATGGGGCGGTAGTCCGGCTTAAAGAAAGCCGGTAAGCCCCGTTTCCTCCTATGGCGTAGACCAGCCCGCTATTTCCCGGATTTGTTTTTACTTCAATGATATTGAGATTGGAGAGATTTTTATTGATCGGCTTCCACGCGGGAGATTCGGAAGCCTCGGCGGTTGTCCGGTAGACTCCTTTTCCGTTAATCGCGGAGTAAGTGATATTTCCATCGCTCCAATCGCTTGCTACGCTCTCTCCCGCGCCTCCCTCAAGTCCATTGTTTACATATGCCCACCCTCTCCCCAAATAATCGCTTTTCAAAATTCCTCCGCTTGTCGGTATCCAATACACGCCTCCGATGGGGTTTAGAATGGAAACATCTTTGAAAATAATTGAAGAGCCTCCGTCGTAAATGACTGTCCACGTTTCGTCTTCAAGGGAAGAGGAAAAAAGAGGGCTTGTGTAGATTTTGTTGTTGGAGATGGCGTAGATTGCTCCGTTTCCGAAGTCTGATGTTATTTTTGATACCGATCCTGAAAGGCCGGAGCTTTTGGGGTAAAAAGTGTTTCCGCCGTCATCGCTTCTCCATACTCCTTCGCTTGTGGCGAGATAAATATAATTCAGATTTCCTTGCGTTGCTCCGGCCTGGTCAAATTCCACGTCAAAAACAGAGATGTTTCCGACGCTTCCAATTTTGTTCCATGAAGTTCCTCCGATTGTTCCGGAAAAAAGCCCAGAAGCGGTGCCGACGAAAACCGGAGAAGCTGAAGATATCTCGTACCGGGAATCCGCGGAGTCGTACGTAAACCCTATGGCGACGGAATTTATTACAAGATTGGAAAGCCCGTTGTTTGCCGGAGACCATGTAGCGCCTTTGTCGGAACTCTTAAAAAGCCCCTGATTTGTTCCGAGGTATACGTAATCATTCATGGCGGAAATATTTTTAAAGGAGTATCCGGAGGCTCCTGGCGGGGTGATTGTTTCCCACGAGTCAAGGGCAAAAGCTCGGCTGGCCGAAAATGAAAAATAAATTATTAAAAAAGCCATCGTAGCCTTTCCGGTTTTTTTGCGTAAAAAATTCATATTAGACTTGGAATTACGAAATGCTTTTTTTCGCCTTTTTTGGAACACGGATATTTTTTTGCTAAAAAATTCCTATGCTCGCCCCGTCGGGCTCCGCAATGTTCCAAAAAAGGCGAAAAAAAGCATTTCGTAATTCACAAATTCAAATGTAACAGATTAAAATTTTAAAAAGATTTAAAGAAAAGAAAGAAAAAAAGGGGGCAGGATTCGTTTTGCGAAGCAAAACGAATCCTGCCTTTGTCAGTGAGCCGGAACCTGATACATCACCATATTAGAAGGATCGCTTTCTAAGCCTGAAGTATTCGTGGCAGTAAGGTAGAAAAAATATGTCTGGCCCTGGAGAAGTCCCGGAACCGTAGTATTGGTGCTGGTTGCGGAAATTTTTTGGGTATTGGTGGAAAGCTGGTTAATCCAGTAATACAGTATGTACCCTCCCAGATCCGGCTCCGTGTTAGGATCCCAATATAGAGACACTTGCTGGCTTACCGGTTTTGAGGCCATGTAGCTAAACGTCTCTTGGCTATTTCCCTGGACGGTAAGCTCGTTCGTAAATGGCGTTTCCGCTCCTGTTTTGGTGTAAACTCCCACGTAAAAGTAGTAATTTACTCCATAGACAAGATTTGTGAGTGTCCAGCTCGTCCTGTTCCCGACATTAATGGCCGGGCCGTAAACTCCCGGAGTTGTCCCATAATACACCTTGTATCCTCCGAGATTTGGATTACTGCTCGCGTCCCACGCGATTGTTACTGGCCTCTCCAGCCCAAGAGTCAGTGTCCATGCCAGATTTGAAACCAGCGACCATTGTCCGCTAGTATCTCTCGTTTTGATGGCGAAATAATAAAGCGTTCCCTGTCTCAAGCTCTCCACGGACAAAAGCTCTCTTGTTCCCGAAACGGCCGGAGCCGGAAGGGGAAGAGGCGTTTGGCGCAAGAAGTTCAGGGCGTTTATCGGGCCTATGGAACTCATGCGCAGGTCATAAGCCGAAAGAGGAAGCGTTGAGGAGGGAGAAGTCCAGCTTAAATTGACTACCGTTCCTCCGATACTATCTACCTTTAGATTAGTGATTCTTGAAACCGGCGCTTGCGCGTTATTGCCTATGAGCAATAACGCCGTTGCGAAAACTGCAAAAGCTCTCTTTGCTATTTTCATCCTATTTCCTTTCTTTTTAAAGAACTCAAAAGAACTTATTCTCCTGCATTTTACCACCTGCCTTTCTTCGCGCAATCTTGAAATAGTGCATAACTGGTTTTGTTGGTGGTATAATGTTTTAGGAAAAGATTTACATATGTGGTTTTAATTCTCCCTTTTTTAAAGGGAGTCCCGAGTCTTCGAGGGGAGGGATTTATTTGGATTCTAAAATCCTCCGTCCGGATTACCGGACACCCGCCCGTACCGAAGCGGACGCTTCGGACGGTTCGGGCGGGCCTCCTTTAAGAAAGGAGGATTTAAGATCAAATATGCAAATCCTAAAAAATTAATTTTTATAAACTTATGAATCCCGTAGTGAAATTTCAAATTATTGCTACGGGTATTTTGAGAAAGGTGTTATAAATTATCAAATTAATCGCAGAATTTCAGGTTGTTTTCTAGTATGAGCAATAAAGAAGCAATTTGAAATTCTACTACGGGATGAAAAAATCAATCGCAATTTTGATTTCTTTGGTTCTCATTGTCGCGGCGGTCGGGTATTTTACTTCCGGAGAAAATTCCTCTCCCTCGGAAAATTCTTCCGAGGCGGGCCTTTCGGAAAACCAAATTTCCATAAACGGGAAAGTATTGGATATTATTTGGGCGAGGACTTCGGAAGAACAGGAAGCGGGGCTTGGCGGAAAAGAAAGCCTGCCGGAAAATTCGGGAATGCTTTTTGTTTTTGACGTTCCGGAAGAAGTCGGGATTTGGATGGAAAATATGCTTTTTCCTCTTGATGTCGTCTGGGCGGACGAGACGGGGAAAATCATAAGCATGCAGGAAAATCTTGATCCTGAAACATATCCGGAATCTTTCTATCCCCAGTCTCCGGCCAAGTATGTTTTGGAAACAAATGCCGGATTTCTGGCAAGCAACAATATTAAAATCGGGGATGTTATCAAGATTGGAGAATAAAAAACCGAAATATGCTCGAAGACTCGCGAAATATAATCATCAGAATGATTGAAATATGCCCCGCAAAGCCGGGGCGAAATACACGAAGCCGAAATTAATTTCGCGAAGCATATTTCGCGAGTCTTAGAATATATTTCGCTGTTCTTACAACATATTTCATTCTTATTATATTTCGGCTTCGAATATTTCTTTCAACATTTTTTTTACATAATTACAATTTTTACTTTTGATTTCTTATCCACAGCTTCCAAAAAAAATTTTGAGTTAAAATAAACCTCCCGAGGAAAAAATAAAATTTATTAAAAATTAAACCTCCAATTTCAATGGTAAAAGCTAAAACAGCCGGAAAAGAAAAAATTTTTGTTAAGAGCATTCAAAAGAGAGATGGTTCCACCGTTCCTTTTGATTTGGAAAAGATCGGTACCGCGATCAACAAGGCCATGATCCAGACAGGCGAGGGATCGGAGGAGGAAGCGGCTCTTGTCGCCAACAAGGTGTATGCCGATCTCGTCCGAATTACCAAAAAGCATAAAAATTTCATTCCGACCGTTGAAGGCATTCAGGACACGGTAGAAAAAGAGCTCATTATGAGCGAATACGTAAAAACGGCCAAAGCCTACATTCTCTATCGCGAAAAAAGGGCCAAGCTCCGCGAAAAGGGCGTTCATGTTCCGGAAAAAGTCAAAAAATTGGCCGAAGAAAGCAAGAAATACTTCAGAAATCCTTTGGGGGAATTTGTCTATTACCGCTCTTATTCAAGGTGGATTGATGAGGAAGGCCGGCGGGAAACTTGGATTGAAACCGTTGACCGCTATATGAATTTCATGCGGGAGAATATGGGGAAATTAGTCAAAGATTCCGAGTACAGGGATATCCGCGAAGCCATTCTCCGGCAGGAGGCCATGCCTTCAATGCGCCTTCTCCAATTTGCCGGCCCGGCCGCCAAAAAAACAAACGTCTGCGCTTACAACTGCTCTTTTATCGCGCCATCGGAAATTCAGGATTTCGGGGAAATAATTTACATCTCCATGTGCGGGACGGGAGTCGGCTTTTCCGTTGAAAGCCAGAATGTTCAGAAGCTTCCGCAGATAAAAATGCAGACCGGAAAGAAACTTCCCACTCATGTCATTGCCGACACTAAGGAAGGCTGGGCTGACGCGCTGATTTTCGGGATGAAAACATGGTTTGACGGGAATGACGTTGATTTTGATTTTTCGGAGCTTCGTCCCGCGGGAGCGCGCCTTAAAACAATGGGCGGGAGATCGTCCGGCCCCGAGCCTCTTCGGATTCTCCTTTCATCCGCGCGGGAAAAAATCTTGAGAAAGCAGGGAAGAAGGCTTTCCAATATTGATGTCCACGATATCGTCTGCCGAATCGGAGACTGTGTTGTTTCCGGCGGGGTTCGCCGGAGCGCTCTCATCTCTCTCTCCGATTTGGATGACACGGAAATGCGCGACGCCAAGAAGGGCCAGTTCTATATGACCGAGCCTCAACGAAGCATCGCCAACAACTCTGCCGTCTATCTCGCGAAGCCTACTAACGCCGAATTTTTGGATGAATGGGTGGCTCTTATGAAATCCGGATCGGGGGAGAGGGGAATATTTAATCGCGGAGGATTGGCCAAGACCTTGCCCGCCCGAAGAATTGAAGCTTTGAAGGGGGACTTGAGCCATTTGGGCAGTAATCCTTGCGTTACTGGAGATACTCTCGTGTATGTTGCTGATGGACGAGGACATGTGCCGATAAAACAGCTTGCGGAAGAAGGAAAGGATGTAAGTGTTTTTTGCTATAACGATAAGGGGAAAATTACTATTCGTTATATGAGAAATCCAAGAGTTACCGGCAAGTCGTCTGCAGTCTACAAGGTTTGTCTTGATGATGGGTCATCTGTCAAAGCTACGGCAAATCACAAATTTAGATTGAAAACCGGAGAGTATAGAGAAGTAGAAAACTTAAAATATGGAGACAGTTTGTCAATCATTACTAAGTTTGAAGCCTCAATTAAAGATGTATTTCCAAAAGCGAATTCCAATTCTCAAAATTATTGGTGGATAAATGACGGAAAAAGTTCCAATACGGGAGAACATAGACTGATTGCGAGTTTCCGGTTTAATAAACAAATTCCAAAAAGTTTCATTGTCCATCATATAGATCATAACGCGTTGAATAATACGCCGAAAAACTTGGAAATTATGAGTAAGGATGATCATGACTATCTTCATAGTCGCGGCATGATTGGGGATCAAAATCCCATGAGAAGGGCGGCTGTAGAATGGGATGAGAAAAAGTGGCAAGAATATAAAGCAAAACACTCTTTCAATAATCGCGGGGCAAATAACAAAAATTTTTCCGGTTTTACCGATGACGAACTGAGAGAACATGCTCTTATTCTTACAAAATCTCTTGGTCGGCGTTTTTCCCATAATGATTGGGTTCTGTACGCAAAAGGTAAAAACCTTCCTCAGTATTTCAGCAAATGGCGCAGTGATCATTTGGGAGGGATTTTAGGGCTTGCCAAGTGGGCGGCTCTTTATATCGGGTATGATAATGTGGATGCTGACCCGCGAGTTTTGGAGTCGTACAAAAAATATACAGCAATGGGGTACAACTGCGAAATTAACGAAGGTGTCATTAAAATTATCAAAAACTGCGAAGTTTGCGGAGAAGAATTTAAGAGCGTTATAACAGCCAGAGAATACGGAGTATGCAGCATATCATGCGGTCTTAAAAAGATGTGGCAAGATAAAGGGAAACATGATGATATTGTAAAACGCATAAGGAATGCCCATTTCCTGCGAAAAGAAGATATTAGGCATAAGCAAGCGCAAATTTACAGCGATCTGAAATTTTCTTTAGGGCGTAATCCTCTCAAGACAGAATGGATGAAAGAGTGCCAAAAAAAAGGAGTTACTTTTGAAATATCAAGGATAAGTTCTCCTTTTAGAGCTTACGATGATCTCAGAGATCACGCCTCAATGGTGAATCATAAAGTTGTTTCCGTGGAATTTGTCGGATACGAAGACGTATATAATGGTACTGTAGACGAATTTCATAACTTTTTTATTGGCGGATTTCAATCGGAAACAAAAAATAAAAAGAGAAAAATTGTCTACCTCAACAACCGACAATGTGGAGAAATTATTTTGCAATCAAAGCAGTTCTGCAATTTATCCGAGGTGGTGGCAAGGGCGGAGGATGATGAAAAATCACTCCTTAGAAAAATCCGTGTCGCCGCTATTTTGGGAACTTATCAGGCTACTCTCACGAATTTCGGATATCTTTCAAAAGATTGGGAGAATCACTGCAAGCTGGAAAGGCTTCTTGGAGTTTCCATAACCGGCCAATGGGATTGTCCCGCTGTTCGCGACCCGAAGATGCTTCTTAAACTTAAAAACGAGGTTTTGAAAGTTAATAAAGAGTACGCCAAGAGGTTCGGCATTAACCAATCCACCTGCACTACCTGCGTCAAGCCGTCCGGCACTCTCTCGCAGACAGTGGACTGTTCGTCCGGCATGCATCCTCGCCACGCTCCGTACTACATAAGAAGGGTCAGAATTTCAGCCACGGATTCCCTTTTCAAAATGCTTAAGGATCAGGGCGTGCCTTACATCCCTGAAGTGGGGCAGAGGATGGATACGGCCAACACTTATGTCGTGGAGTTTCCGGTCAAGGCGCCTAAGGGTTCAATTTACAAAGACAATATTTCCGCCCTAGAACAGTTGGAACATTGGAAAATGGTCAAAGAAAATTACACGGAGCATAATCCCTCGGTTACGATTTCGGTTGGAGAGAATGAGTGGATTGAAGTGGGGAACTGGGTTTACAAAAATTGGGACATCGTGGGCGGGCTTTCATTCCTTCCTCGCGACAATCACGTTTATCAGCTTGCTCCTTACGAGGAGATAGACGAGAAAAAATATTTGGAGATGGTAAAGAGATTGGAGCATATTGATTATTCCAAAATCATTACTTACGAGAAGCAGGATGAGACTGAAGTGAAAAAAGAACTGGCCTGCTCGGCGGGAGTGTGCGAGGTGGTTTAGCGGAAGAAGCCTGGAATAATTTTGAAAAAAACAAAGCCGGACAATTTTTATTTTTGAAGCACGGATATTTTCTTGCTAGAAAATTCCTCGAGCTCGCGTCGTCGCGCTCGCTAGTCTTCAAAAATAAAAATTGTCCGGCTTTGTGCTTATAGATTTTTCAAAATTATTCCAGGTTCCTAATCCATCTCGCCCTATTCCCGGAGCTGGGCTGGGGTTGGAAGGGGGGAGGAGAAAAGACAGAAGGGCACCTTCTGTCTTTTCTGTCTTACTTATTTTTCTTATTCATCCTATTTTTCCCATTTATCGTATTAATCCTATCCCCTCCTATCTATCCCATTTATCTCATTCACCCTATCTATCCTATTTTCTTCTTCCTCCCCTCCTGCCTGAGGAGGGGACGGCGAGGTCTTCCGAGCAGGGGTGGTGGGGGGTTTTGAGCTTTTTGACGGGAATCTTCTGCGGGTTTTCCTCTCCCCCTGCCCGAGGGGGAGTGGCGAGGTCTTCCGAGCCGAGGGGGTGGGAGTGCAGAATGTGCCCGTCTGTCTTCCCCGTATCCTAGTATTTTATCCCCCTTTCTCCCATTTTCCCCCTTTACCTTTTTTCCCCTTTTTATTTTTCCCCATTTATCTTATTCATCCCATCTATCCATTTCTCCCTTTTTTCCCTTTCTTAATCTGTAGAGGCTAAGCCTCCGCAAACCCTTATCCCTAGCCCTTTTCTCCCCTTTTCCCAAAGAAAATGAAATAAACCAGTGCGTTTCCGATTGACAAAAACGGATGTTGAGGTATATAATAGAAGGTAGTAGAACATTGTAATAAAGCAAAAAACCGGCTTCAAAAAGCCAAAATCCCGAAAGGATAAAAAATGAATATTGTTGAAATTCAGACGGGTCATCTTAGACTCATCTCTACCAGAGAAAAAATTATTATTCCTCCCTGCGATGGGACGGAAACCATCGCACAAGCTTCGGATGTCTTTTATGAAATTGATCCTTACTTTAAAAAATGGGGATGTGACGTGAAAGGTGCGCTGACTTTGGAGGCTCCAGCAGAGGTATATGAAATGGTAGGGGCTGGCTCATTCTGCGATGATATTTTCAGCAGAGTAAGTCAAAACCTTTATAGTTTCTGTTTTACCCAACATCAAATCAAAATGTTCTGCAAAGAACACCGCGATTTGCTTCGAAGGGATGTTGTTGACTGGACGAGTTTTCTGTTCAATGTCTGTAACAATTTCTTTCTTGCGAGTGTATGCTGTGGGTCTGCTGGTTTATACGTCGGTCTGGATCGTCTCAAACGTGAGAGCGGTTGGTCTGCCACCATGCATCGGTCTCGCGTGGTGCTTCCGAAACTCCAATCTCAAAATCCTAGTATCTCTTGATACTTTGATTCTTAATCCCTTTGACCCTTCCATTTATTGGCGGGTCAAGGGGATTTTTTGTTTCCTCTTTTCCCCTTCGGCTTTAAGCGAGCTTTGTCCGAAAAATGATCCTCCCTCCATCTTTGTGAAATGCGAACAGTGTGTTATAATATATGAGGTCCATATCGGATAGCTGCTGTCAATGCAAGGCATTGACCGCAGAACTACGCAGAACGCACGCAGAATGACGCAGAATCCTAAGCATAAGTCACTAGACTTACGCAGAAGGTTTTGCGACAGTCTGCGCCTGCCCCGTTACCGAGAAATTCTTATTTCTTTGGTACTGGGGTTAAGTCTGCGACAGTCCGCGGCCACTGCTTTGCAGTGGCAGAGGAAAGTCCGAACACTAACGCCCCCGAAAGGGGAGTTAAAAAGATAGCGGGTAACGCCCGTCTGTCAATGCAAAGCATTGACCGCAGAATTACGCAAAATAAACGCAGACTGTCGCAGAACCTTAATTGAAGTCCAATGGCTTCGGATTGGGATTCTGCGTAAGTCCGCGTTCCGTCTGCGTCTTTCCGCGGCCACTGCTTTGCGTTGGCACGAGGTGCGAACAGAGACGTCCGGGTCCGAAAGAATCCGGAATGCCTTCGGGCATAGCTCCGGTAGAAATATCGGAGGTGCAACGGCTAAATCCTTATCAGAGTGCAAGGCCGTACTGCCGCCGCAAGGCTGGCGGAAACGAAGCCAAATCCGAAGCACGAAACTCGAAACAAAGCCCGTCCGCCCTTGCGGATCCGCACAGGCGGAAAAATTCAAAATTTTAAATTTAAAACAAGAAAATCCCTCGGTCATAAGAATGACCAATCCCTTTTATAAAGGGAGAATTGAATCCTCCTTTCTTAAAGGACGTAAATATGACCCGCTTGGGGGACAAGTGGCCGAGTCTGCGAGGCGGAGGATTTCTTGGAATTTCGAATTTTCTTTATTTGGCTTCGTTTGTTTCGAATTTCGTGCTTCGGATTTAGAATTTCCGCCCGCCTTGCGGCGGCAGGGTGCCGCTTGAGGCTTTGGGCGACCAAAGTCCTAGATAAATAGCTATCGCCAATTTTGTTCACCGCAAGTGAATACAAAATTGAGCGTCCCGAACGACGAGTCCTCGAGGAGTTGAGGGACTTAATAAAACCCTTCGACTCCGAAGACGTCGCGGAGGGTGCTCAATTTTGCAACCACCTGCGGTGGGCAAAATTGGCACAGAATTCGGCTTATAGATATGGACCAAATAAAAACCGGAAAGGCGCTTGCGCCTTTCCGGTTTTTATTTTTTTCATTTAATCAGTCAGTTCCTTTTGCCAGAAATCCTAAATCCCACAAAATCCCATTAGACTTATTTTAAACGATCGTTTAAAATAAGTCTAATGGGATTTTAGGAAATACGGCAGTATTGCTAGGCATCATTATTAAAATTAAAAGTTAATATAAAAAAACCATGGGAAAAATTGAAGAGGAGTCAAGAAAAAGGACAAGAAAAAACGAGTTGCGGGACATTATTATCAAAAGCGTCGCCTCGGCTGGCCTTTTAAGTGTTGCGGTCCTCGCCCCGAACGCCCTACAGGCTCTTTCAATGCTCGGATACAAGCCGAAAAAGAATCATAAATGGATGATCGGGAGGTCTCGGAAAAAACTTGTGGAGCAGGGTTATTTAAAGTACGAAGGGAAATTTCTCCGGCTTACTGAAAAAGGCGAGATGCTTATGGGGAGGCTCAAGCTTAGCGGATACAAAATCCGTCCTCCGAAAAAATGGGACAAAAAATGGCGGATCGTAATTTTTGACATTAAAGAAAACAAAAGGGGGTTGCGGGATAAAATGAGGAGAGTCTTTATCTCTGCCGGTTTTATCTGCCTGCAAAGAAGCGTTTGGGCTTATCCTTACGACTGCGAAGATTTCATAACTCTTCTTAAATCAGAATTCAAAACGGGCAAAGATATTCTTTACATCGTTGCCGACGCTATAGAAAACGACCAATGGCTAAAGGAATATTTTGGGCTAGAACCAGTTTCAATAAAAATGGCTTAGCCAAAACCTTAAATTTCGTAGCGAGGATTGCAGATTTTTCCGAAGGATAGCGAGCTCTCATGAGGAAAAATATGCAATCCGCAGCAGAAATTTAAGGTTTTGGGTAGCCGAGCGGCGGAAAAATTCTTCAGAGAATTTTTCCGTAAAAATAATCATTTGGTTTTACCCATATTTTTAGCGGTTTTTATTGAAACTGGTTCTAGAACCAGTCGGAGTAAAAACGGCTTAAACAAAAGCTTAAATTTCGTTACAACGAAGAAAAAATCAAAGCGAAGTTAATTTGTACGATCGTATATTTTAACTTCGGGCTACGAATAGTTTTTGCCAGTTTTTGCCAGTTTTTGGCTTTTTGCTGATTTTCTTTTTTCTCCGATGGTTTCTTCCGGTATTTTAGTATTTTTAAATATTTCGGAGTATTTGGTGCTTTTCGATATTCCCATATCTTATTCCCTTGCCACTTTTTTTCTATCTAATATAATTAGCATTAAAATTATTAC
>CAYGHQ010000002.1:0-38601 GCA_964349845.1 uncultured Candidatus Saccharibacteria bacterium | reverse complement strand
TCATTGTTTTCAAGCTTCAATCTAGTGTCAAGTGTATACTAACCCAGTGCATTATTTGCTAAATTATCGGTCATATGCTAAGCTATTAAAGCTTGGCAACTGCTTCATCATCTTTCTGTGGTTTCAGAGATGAATGAAGTTTGGCCGTTGCGATTCCAATCGCAACGGCCATTTTCTTTTCTTAAATCCCTTTTTCCTCTATAATTACGGGTGTAGGTTTATAATTTTTATATTTGCTGATTTTTTAATTTTATTAGAAATTACCCGCCCGTACCGAAACGGTACGTTTCGGGCGGGGGTTAATTAGGTCAATTAGAAATTTTAAGGATATGTCTGAAACCGCTCTTTATCGCAAATATCGTCCGCGGGACTGGAAATCAGTCTTGGGACAGGAGCATGTTACCGATATCTTGGAAGGCTCCATCAAGCTTGAGAAAGTTTCCCACGCCTACATTTTTGCCGGATCGCGCGGGACAGGCAAAACTTCCGTGGCCAGGATTTTCGCCAAATCCCTCGGTTCTTCCGATAATGACATTTACGAAATAGACGCCGCCTCAAATCGCGGGATAGACGATATCCGCGCCATCCGCGAGTCCGTCAATTCTCTCCCGTTCAATTCCAAATACAAAATATATATCGTGGATGAAGTCCATATGCTCACCAAAGACGCTTGGAACGCTTTTCTTAAAACCTTGGAAGAGCCGCCGGCGCACGCCATTTTCATTATGGCGACCACCGAGATGGACAAAATTCCGGAGACAGTAGTTTCCAGGTGCCAGATCTTCAGCTTCAAGAAACCCAGCCAGGAAATTTTAAAAAATCTCATCATTTCTATCGCCAAAAAAGAGGGCTTCGCTCTTGAACCTTCTTCCGCCGAGCTTATCGCCATTTTAAGCGAAGGCTCTTTCCGCGACGCCGAAGGAATTCTCCAGAAAGTGATTAGCGCTTCAAGCGACAAGAAAATTTCTCCGGAAGAAGTTTTGCGGGCGACAGGCGCTCCGCGAAGCGAGTTAGTTAATGACTTTATTTCCGCCATTGAGGCGGGAGACGCGAGCGACGGGCTTTTGGCAATTGAGGAGGCGAAAAAAATAAACGTGGATATTTCGGTTTATTTGAAGCTCATTCTCCAGAAAATCCGGATGATTTTACTTCTCCGCTACGCTCCCGATATGGAAAAGAAAATCAAAGACGATCTCTCCGAAACGGACTTTGCTTTTCTCAAAGAAATCGCCAGGAAAAAAGAGTCCAAAATAAACTCGTCCGTTTTAGTCGCTCTTCTTGAAGCCGACGCGGAAATTTCTCGCGCCTACCTCCCCGAGCTTCCCCTTGAGCTTGCCGTCATAAAACTCACCTCTTCTTCTTAAAAAATTTAAGTATTCTTTTGGTTTTGATTCCTCCTTTTTTAAAGGAGGTGGCTGGCCTTGGAGCCGGAGGATTTTTCTTGTTTCCTCTCCCCCTCAGTCGAGGGGGAGTTGGAGGGGGAGGTGTTCTTCTCTGCTTGACCCCTCTTTTCTCTTTCTACTTGAAAACTCCTCCTTTTTCAAGTATGATTTTGCTATATTGCGGGGTCGTCTAACGGTAGGACACAGGACTTTGAATCCTGGTATGAAGGTCCGACTCCTTCCCCCGCAGCCACGTAAAATTCGCTCGAAGACTCGCTCATCACGTGGCAAGCCTCGAGCTAAAATGTTCGGTGGTGTAAGTGCATACCTATAAATTTTACGTGAGCCCCGTGATGAAATTCTTATTTCATTTTACGGGGCAAATATTCGTAGGGGAAGAAAATTCCGAGACCAAGGAGTATAAAATAAATCATGATATACAAAATTCTCAATAAAATAATTGAGTCAAAAATTGAAAAACTTCGTCCGATTGTAATAAAGTATTTGAGTAATGATTTAGAAGGTCCATGTTCTGGAGTAGCATCTGATAGGTTAGTCGTTGATAGAAAATGGACACAACTTATCAATCATTTTGCATCTTACAACAAACGCAAATACATGATCAATAGAAATTATGTTAATTTTCTTAAGGCAATAATTTATCTATACCAAACAAGCTCCACATCTACACAGGCAGGAGTTTTAATGGCTCCAATGGAAATTTATCAAGTCGTCAGTTCTGTAAAAAAGTCTTTTGACGATATTACGGCTAGTATTGGTATCAAATAATTACGAAGGAAAAATTGAGGAAAAATGGGGTTAGCCACCATCATTCTTAAAAAGTGCAGTATAATTTCAAAATCAAATTAGAACGCAAAAAAACTATAGGACTGACTCCATTTCTCCCGAGGAGTCCGCGACGAGGGACAGGATTTTTTGAATGAAAACCAACAAAGAAGCGGGCAGGCATTAAGCTCTTTGACTGCCTATTTCACATATGATACACTATTGTCATAATTATGAAAAGTAAAAAAAATCTGTTGGAACAGCTTAATAATTTACCCCATTTTAGTAAAAATACTATACATCAGCTTGGTGGTCAGTTGGGGTTAAAAAACAGCACGGTTGATACTTATATTAGCCGTTTTTTGAAGCATCGGGACATTTTGCCACTTAGAAGAGGGCTGTATGTATCAGCCGATTTTTTCGCAAAAAATAAGAGTGACATCTCGTATTCTTTTTACCTTGCAAATATTATTCGCACGCCATCGTATGTAAGCTCATGGACTGCGCTCCAGTATTACAATCTCGTCACAGAAGCTATACATTCCATTACTTCAATTACACCAAAAGTAACAAGAAGTTACGAAACAAAGGCCGGAATGTTCTCATACCAGTCAATCAAAAAAGAGCTTTTTTCCGATCATTTGCTTGTGAAGGGAAAATTTGATTTTTTTGTCGCTTCTCCGTCAAAAGCGTTGTTTGATTTATTGTATTTTAGAACCCATCAGTTTCGTGGCATTAAGTTTAACGATATCAAAAAAATAGTAGAGGAATTGCGAATAGACATTGAGGAAATGGACGAATTGGAGCGAAACAAATTTTATGAAAAAATAAAAACATATCTCTATGAGTGAGCAGATACTAACAGTTTTAAAAAGCAGAATTGATGGTCTTTCGGTTTATGGTATTAGTATTACCGACCCTGAGATACGACTCAATACTCTTAAGGAAGAGCTACAGTTTTATGTTCTTGATTTCATTTATCATCACCCAGAATACAGTAAATGGATAATGTATGGCGGTTCGGCGCTTCGTATTTGCTACGACCTTGACCGTATGTCCGTTGATTTGGATTTTGAGTTGAATCATAAATTTGATAATGATTTTTTGGGCGAATTAAAAGAAGAAGCAGAAAAACACTTTTCAAAAGTATATAGCATTGACTCCAAATTTCTAAAAATTACTATTACTAATAATAGAGGCATAAAACTCAAATTCAATGTCGGAAACTTGATTCCTGGATTTCGATCCGAATGGATAGACATTAAAATTGATATCAATTACTTTCCTGCTTCGACTGGCATCGTAACTGAACGCATAACGAAAAACCATGGGCAGATGTCTTTTGCCATACGGACATACAATCTATCTTCTCTTATGGCGAGTAAAATAGCCGCTATCTTCTTGCGTGGTAAGCGTGGCATAGGTAAGGCGGTATACGAGGAGAAGGGGCGAGATATCTACGATTTGCTTTGGTATATGAATAAAAAGATTGTGCCAGACCTTGATTATCTTAGGGCGAAAAATGTGGAAGAAGCAAAAGATTATCGGACACTATTCACAAAACTTGCGATAAAAATGAACAATGTAAGCGAAGAAAATCTAAAAAATGATCTCTCGCCGCTCTTTCTTGACTCGCGTTACATAACTAATTGGCTTGCGAATTGGCGCGACACTTTTTTTCAGTTGCGCGATAAGTATAAAATCAGAACCATATCAAAATATGAAAGAGTGCGTGTGTTTGAAGACCTTCGGACTGATGTGTTCTCCTTCATTTTTGAGTATGACACGAAAGAGGGCGATAGTGTGCGTATCATATACAACTTAAGCGAGCTCTGGTTTCTTTTCAAAGATATTGAGGTTTCGTTTCCAATCAACAATGTAGTGAGTGACAGCATAGAGTTTTCAGTAAATGGTTCTAGCAGTCGTCCAACATCAGAAAAAAAACAGAAAGAATACGCTTCTTTATTCTATGAAAAAATTGAGGCCTACTTGAAAAAAGTTAATTACGAAATTGTTGGCGATACACTGACGACAAAACTTATTCGTGTATCTGCTCATAACCTGAATCCGAAGGAACAAATTGTTCTACGAAAAGAAGACCTGATTAGATGCGATTTTGACGACTTGCTAAAGTAAAAATTATGAGATATAAAAATGAACCATGGCAAATAGCGGCGGCAAGATTTTGTGTAGAACAGAAAGAATTTAGCTTGAAGGAGCTGGAGACCTTTTTAGAAAAAGACCCATACAGTGTTGATTACATACACATAAGAAACTTTTTTATTGAAAATATTCAAAATCCTCCGGGACGACAGTTCAACAGAGAATTTAGAAAGGATTCAGAAGGTAATAATTTTTGGACAGCACCCTCTGAATTAGTTTCTATGGTAACAGATTATGATGAGTTAAAAGAAGCAAGAGAAAGTAGCAGAAAAGCAATCTATATTGCAATTGGTTCTTTAATTATTGCCACTATAGTTGGCATTACTCAAATTATTGTGCAGGTTTGTTACTAAATAAAATATGGAAAAAGATATAAAAAAATTTTTAACACAAGATAATATCAATATGACTAAGTTTTTAACCAATTCTGAAATCATAAAAAATGAAACAAAAGAGATATATCAAGCAACGGCAAAGTTACACAATCAAAATGATATTAGCGATAATGCTATGGAAACAATTTACTGGATGGCATCAATCCTTAATCAGCCATTGGGATATTCTAAATGGTTTATGACGGCATATCCCGATGTTATTAAATGGTTCAGTAATTTGGAGGAAGAGAAAATAATATCTATCATAGGCAATCCAACATTTGATTTTATGGATGATAATAGTAATTTTAAATTACCGATTTTGAGAAAAATTGTTGATACTTATAAAACCATTCATAATTTGGAGTGTTGCTAAATGTATTGGAAAAGAGTCGTGTTTGATAAATTAGAAAAATTATTAAAATAAAAAATAAAAAAATGAGCGAAGATTTGCAGAAACAGAAAGCGGAGTGCTGTCCGGAATTTAATCCGGCGCCGTGGGATGGGAAAGTTTTTGAGTGGAGCAATAAAAAATTTATCAAAGATAAGGTTTTTACTTTATTTTACATGCCGATGAATTTTGGTTCTGTCGTTACGCGGATGATGGGCAAAATTGAAAAAGCGGGAGGGGAGGCGCCCGAATGGATGGGGCTTTCCGACCATACTTCCAAATGGAATATGGATTTGTATGTGGCTGTGGATAGGGAAATTCCTAATGCTATAAATACAACCTTGAGCGGAAAGTTTTTAAGTAAGGTTTATGAAGGAAATTTCAAGGATACGGGAAAGTGGCGCAAGGATTTTGAAAATTACGCCAAGACGCAAAATATGGAAATCAAAAAGTATTACATGTGGTATACCACCTGCCCCAAGTGCGCCAAAAAATACGGGAAGAATTATGCGGTGATTGTGGGACAGGTTTAACTTAAATTTTGTAGGTGGTTTCCTCTCCTCCTCAGACGAGGGGGAGTTGGTGGGGGAGTTGAAGAAATCTTAACACCTCCCCTCCGCCTTGCCCCGAAGAATTTGATGGGGCTTCGGCACCTCCCCTCGACTGAGGGGAGGAGGAAGATGTCTTCGCGGGAATGACACTAAATGCGCAAGTCCTAATATGTTACTCACTATTCAAAATCGATAGTTATTAAGGATATGAACACGAAAAGACAAATGTGGGGGATATTGGTTTTGCTTATCGCTTTGGCGCTGATCGGCTATTTTGTTTATTATTCCGCGGAGGACGGGGAAGATAATGGGATGGCGGCTTCCAAAACATACAGCAACCAAACTTATGGGGTTTCTTTTGAATATCCTCCGACGTATTTTCTGGAAGAAAGGCAGATGGGGGCGACAAGTACGGGGCGATATTACAGTGTAATTTTGACGGAAGACAACGAAACCAATAAAGCTATCAGGGAGGGAAGGATAACGAATACGGAGGGTCCTCCGGCCATAACTTTGGATATTCATCCGAATCAAAATCGCGAATTTGTTTCAAAGTGGGTAACGACAAATATTCAAAATTCAAATTGGAATCTTGCGTTAGGAGGAATGGCTTCAACTACCGTTGGCGGATTGCCGGCAGTTTCCTATACTTGGGACGGGCTTTATCGGGGAGACAGCGCGGTGGTTGCGACAGGGACGAATATTTACATGTTTTCCGCCACTTACAATTCTCCGGAAGATATTACAAAAAGAGATTTCCCGGGGATTTTGTCGTCAGTGAGGTTTTTAAGATAATCCTTTAGATATCCAAACTCTAAATTCTAAATACTAAACTCTAAACAAAGCCCCTGCCCGCCATCGCTACGCTCAGGCGTTAGCAGGCGGGCGAAAATTCTAAATTCCAATGTTCCCAACCGAAGACTCTCTTGTTTGTTATTTATAATTTAGGATTTGTTTAGAATTTAGGGTTTAGTGCTTAGAATTTATTTTTTTATGCATTTTTCCACCTTGCCCATTCTTGAAGTTGTAGGAGTAGTTTTTATTTTTTTCCTCACCTCTCTTTATCCTTACTTGAAAAATAAAAGGTTTCCCGAAAAAAGGGAAATTTTGATTTGCGCGGGTTTTGCCGTGATTCTTTCGGGGCTTTCTCTTTTTGTTTTGGGGAGCCGGGGAGGGCTTCCCCCGGCCAAGATTTACGGCTGGCCTAAAGAAATTATTTTGACAAGAGACGGCGATTTCTATTTTCACTCTTTTTATTTTTTAGTTGATATTTTTTTCTATTTTTTCCTTACTTTCTTAATTTGGAACGCCGGCAGACTGAAGTTAAAATAATGTATAAAACAGCCCGGCAAAAACGCCTCTTGCAAATCATCCATGGATGATTTGCAAGAGGCGTTTTTGCCGGCATGGTGTAAAATAATCTCATGGACAAGAACAAAAAGAAAAAATTTGCGAAAAAGAGGGTTGGAGTGTCGGCAACCAAGAAAAAGCTCGTAAAGCCGGCGGGGATAAAAATGTCTTTCGGAGAGGAACTTTTGTCTCCTTTGGATGAAGGAATAATGCCCAAATGGATGGATTGCTCTTGGAAAAGAGTTCCTTGCGGAAGCCCGGATTGTCCGATTTGCGGAAGAATGGCGAAGGAAGATGAAAAGATTATCAAAAAAGGCAAAAATCCGGAATCTCCCGAGATTCTTTTTGACGGAATCGCCTCTTCTCTGGAAGAGGCAATAGAAATGCTTAAGAAAGAGGCGGATAAGCTCGGCATTGATCTTTCCGATCTTCCGGAAATAAAAGAGCCTCCTACGCCGGACCAATTTCCATTGTCGGATAAAGTTTATAACTGGATGAAGAAAGTTTCCCGCTTGGGGAAAAGCGCCATCAAGAAAGAATCGCCATGGCTTCTCTCCGAAGAAGCGGCGGATCTTTTGTGGTATTCCATTACTCTTATGACCAAAACTTATCGCCAGCTTTGCAATGTTTGGAATATGAAAAACAACGCGAATATGTTTGAAAAAACCGATTACGAATACACCGGCAGGGTTTTAAAGGAAGTGGTGGAGATATTGGATAAGTCTCTGAAGTCTTTGAGTACGGCGGATTATAAAAAGTTCGGAGCGCTGGATCGGGAGTTTTTGGCGTTTAAGAAACAGGTGCTATCCATCTAAATCCGAAGCACGAAATACGAAATACGAAACAAATCCCGAAAATAAAGAAAATTCAAAATACCGAAAACCAAGAATAATTCCCTGTTTACCCCGTACAAGAAGTTAACACGATATATAAGATTACAAGAGAAGATATGGTTACCCTCATCTCTTCGTTTACAGAATATTAAAAGATAACTTCTATACGGGGTTTAGATATTTGAATTTTCTTTATTTGGCTTTGTTTGTTTCGGATTTCGTGCTTCGGATTTCGGATTTTTAAATTTTTTAAATTTATGACTCAACAAGAAGCTTTGGAAATTCTAAAGATGGGACATAACGCTTTCATAACCGGCGCGGCGGGAAGCGGAAAAACCCATCTTTTGAACCAATACATAAACTATTTGGAAGATAATGGGGCGGGGGACGCGCTTGGCGTTACCGCCTCCACCGGCATTGCCGCCACTCACATGGGCGGGATGACTATCCACGCATGGTCTGGTCTTGGCGTTCGCGATAGCCTTTCGGACTACGATATTGAAGATTTGGAGGAGAGGCAGTATCTTTGGAAAAGATTTGAGAGAGCTAAAATTCTTATCGTTGACGAAGTTTCCATGCTTCATCATTTCCGGCTGGATCTTGTGGAGAAGATTGTCAGAAGTTTCAAAAGAAACAACGAGTTTTTTGGCGGGCTTCAGGTGGTTTTCTGCGGAGATTTTTTTCAGCTTCCGCCGGTGTCCCGCGCGGGAGAACCGGAAGCTCTTTTCGCGTACCACTCGGATACGTGGAAAAATCTTGGCCTTAAAATCTGTTATTTGGAGGAGCAGTACCGCCAGAGCGATCAGGCGTATCTCCAAGTTTTGAACGCTATCAGAAGAAATGATGTATCCGAGAGGGAATACGAATATTTGAAAAACAGATTCAATAAAAAACCGGAGGGAAATTTTGAACCGACTAAACTGTATTCGCATAATGTTGATGTTGGCGCGGAAAATGAAAGAGAATTGGCAAAACTTCCAGGAAAAGTTTTTGAGTACGAGATGATGGAGAAAGGAAATCCGAACATCGTTGCGGTTTTGAAAAAAGGATGCTTGGCGCCGGAGAAACTGCGTTTGAAAATCGGCGCGCGGGTGATGTTTGTTAAAAATAATTATGAGGAGGGGTATGTGAACGGAACAGTAGGGGTCGTTTCGGATGCGGGAGGGTGGGGGGTTGCGGTCAAAACAATCCGGGGAGAGACGATAAAAGTTACCGAACCGGCCAACTGGATGATAGAGGAAAACGGGAGAATCAAAGCGCAGATTACTCAGCTTCCTCTCCGTTTGGCGTGGGCGATTACGGTGCACAAGAGCCAGGGAATGAGTTTGGATGCGGCGGAAGTGGATCTCTCGCGGGCATTTGAAAGGGGAATGGGTTATGTGGCGCTTTCCCGGGTACGTTCTCTTTCGGGGCTCACGCTTCGCGGGTTGAATGAAACGGCACTCAAGGTGAATGAAGAAGTTTTGGATTTTGATGGAAATTTTCGGGAAAAATCGGAAGGGGATCGGGGAGAATTATTGAGTATGGAGAGAGAAGAAGTGGCGAAAAGACAGGAAGAGTTTCTCCGGAAAGTGGCGCCGGAAGGGAAGAAAGGGAAAAAAGTGAAAATAAAAAAGCCTACTACTGTTTCCGAGACAAAAAGGCTTCTTGAAGAGAAGATGCCGTTTATGGAAATAGTGAAGGCGAGAGGTTTTACGCAGGATACGATTTTGGGGCATATTGAGAAAATAAAAGCGGTTGATCCGCAATTTGACCTTTCGTACTTGAAAGACGAATTTCCTCCGGCCCGCTTGGAAAAAATCCGCGCGATTTTTAGGAAAAATGGCATTCGCGATGGCTATTATCCCATCGGTCCAGCCAAAGAAGCTCTGCCGGACGATTTTACATATGAGGAGATAAGAAAGGCGAGGCTGTTTATTTAAGACAGCCACTAGGTGTTAGCCACTAGGGACTAGGGAAGAGAAAGGAAAGAAAAAAGAGGAGTAAAAAACAGCGCCGGAAAAATGAAATTTAGCAAAATGAAACGATCGTTTCATTTTGCTAAATTTTATTTTTCCGGCCGGTCTCTCTGGTTATCCCCAGCAAAACATAGAATAATTTTTTTTTAAGGTGTAGGATTATGGCATTAAAACATTATAAAGACTAAAATTATGGAAGAAGAAAAATTTAACCTTATTTTATCAAAACTTGCGGAGCTTGAGGAAAAAATAAATGGATTGGATAAGCGGGTGGAAAGATTTGAAAAAACAGAGGAATCTTTCCGTGTGGCGGGAATTCCTGTTGTGGCAAGTGAAGATGTTAAAAAACCGGACATTCTTCAAAAAAGTCAGGCTCAAATTCAAAACGAAAAAGCTCTTTCCGAAGAAACCGGAGGCCGATGGCTTGGAAAAATCGGAATAATAGCGGTGATTTTGGGCGTTTCTTTCTTTTTAAAATGGGCTTTCTCCAACAATTACATCGGGGAAACAGGCAGGGTAATTATCGGCCTTATTGCCGGAGCGGGGTTTTTGGTAGTCGGTCAATATTTGCGTTCAAAATATTTAGTTTATTCCAATATTCTATCCGGCGGAAGCATCGGCATCTTTTATCTTACTATTTTCAGCGCTTTCTCTTTTTACCATCTTATCAGCCAGCCGACAGCCTTTCTTTTTATGATCGTCATTACCATATTGGCGGTCGTGTTAAGCGTGTTAGGAGGAACAATGCACCTTGCCGCTATAGGAATTTTAGGCGGTTTCCTTACCCCTGTCCTTCTTTCTACCGGAGTCAATAATTTAACAGGACTTTTTTCTTACGTCGCAGTTCTTGATATTGGCATCTTGGCTGTCGCTTTTTTCCGCCATTGGGTTAAGCTTAATTATCTGGGGTTTTGGGGAACAGTTTTCATTTTTGTAGGGTGGTTTATCAGGTATTATTCGGAAAGCCAGATTGTTCCAACTTTTCTTTTCCTAAGCTTGTTTTTTGTAATTTACCTCCTGGCTTCCAGTTTTCACCATCTTGTCCGGCAGGAAAAAACAACCGGATTTGATCTGTTTCTCATTACCGCTAATGCCGCCCTCTATTCTTTTGCGTCCTATATCATATTGGAATCTCATTATCATCTTGTTTTAGGGTTCTTTGCCGTTATTCTTGCTTTGGTTTATTTCCTTCTTTCCTACATTGCCCGCTTGCGTTCCAAAGAGGATACTCTTTTGGCGCTTTACTTTTCCGGTTTGGCGGTTGTTTTTCTAACAATAGCCATACCTCTGGAACTTAAGGGTTTTTGGATTACTTTTGCTTGGTTTGTTGAAGCTCTGGTTATTTTTGCAGTTTCTTTCAAGACTAACATGCCCTCCATGAGAGTATTCGGTTTTCTGGTTTTAACTGCTGGTCTTATCCGCTATTTTGCTCTAGAAGCCTACCCGCGCCATGGAACGGTTGACTACTCCATTTTTCTAAATAAATATTTTTTGACAGGGCTTGTTGCTGTGATAGTTTCCTACGGAATAGCTTATCTTTATCATTCTGCAATAGATGAAATGGGCGGCGCTTCCAACGAAAGAGAGGAAGCGAAGAGAGCGATTATTGCAATGGTTCTTCTTGCTAATATTTTGACTGTTTTTGCGACTACTTTGGAAATTGGAAGCTTTTATCAGAAAAAAACTTTTGAAGCTGAAAGAAAATATATATCGGAGATTGAGGAAAGAAGACAGATGGGGATAACGGATTATGATGATTCCGTTTCGCGGGTAATTTATCAAAATCAGGCGGAAAATCGGACAAACCTAAAAAATGAGAAGAACACGGTTGTTTCCGTATTCTGGGCTTTCTATGCTGTTCTTCTTATCATTATTGGTTTCTGGAAAAAAGTTCGTGTGGCTCGAATGATGGGTATTGTCTTTTTCTTTGTTACAGCTGTTAAGGTTTTTATAGATGTTTGGAGCCTCGGCATGGGTTACCGCATCATTTCTTTCATCGCTTTCGGCCTCATTGCTCTTTCCGCTTCTTTCCTGTATGCAAAGTATAAAAACAAGCTTCAAGAAGTAATTTAAAATTTAAAAATATGAAAAAAAACTTAATTTTGATTTCTATTTTTGCTCTGGCTCTGCCGATTTTGGCTTTTGCGGATTTTAGCGAAAAAGATTGGCAGTGGAAAAAAGAAATAAATCTTCCAAAAATTGAAAGCCTTGAATACATTAAGCTCCAATTGGATAAAGAGTCGTCAAAAATGGGAGTAGACTACAGGGATATTCGGGTTATTTCCGGGGAAGGAGAGGAAATCCCTTATCAGCTTACAGTTTTAAAAGCTTCTTCCGTGAGCGATTTTTACTCCTCTGTCATGATGGACAAGGGGAAAAATCCGGAAACCGGCGAAGTCTCATTTATTCTTGATTTGGGGAAGGCGGGGGTTCTCCATAATGAGATAAAAATAGGAACTTATTCTGAGAATTTTAAAAAGCGAGTTTCCGTCTATTCCGGGGATAATTTGATGGATACCTCCGATTCAAGATGGAAAATACTGGCTTCGGATGGATATATATTCAATTTTACGGATAAAAATGCGAATTTTAGCGCAAGCGGTCTTTCTGTCCGCTATCCGGAAAGTTCCAGAAGATATATTAAAGTCGTGATTGCCGGAGGCGGAGAAGGGGAAGTGAATATATCAGGAGCCAATGTTTTACGGTACGAATTAAGCAAAGCTTCAGAAAATATTTCCCGCGTTTCTTTGATTAAAGAAGAGAATGCCGATTTGAAAGCTGTAATTCTTAAGGCTGATTTGGGTGTCCGAGGATTTCCGACGAGTAAAATAAGTTTTTCTTCAAAAGAAAATAATTTCAACAGGAGAATCTCTCTTCAGTCGGGGGATGACGGGAAAAACTGGCGGAATATTGCTCAAGGGTATGTCTTTTCTTTAGACACCCCTAAGTTTAAAGGATCCTCAATGACCGTGGAGTATCCGGAACAATACTCGCGCTACATAAGAGCCATTGTTTGGAATGATGATAATAAGTCGATTCAATTTGAAAATTACGCGGAAATAAGCGGGATTTCAAGAATGGTCGCTTTTGAAGCTGATCCGAAACTTAGTTATCTTCTTTATTACGGGAATGAAAAGGCGAGTTCTCCAAAATATGATTTGGCGCGTTTTTTCCAGTATCTTGAAGTAGCTGGCATGCCAGAAGCCTTACTTGGCGCTGAACAGGCTAATGCGGATTTTGTCGTTCCTCCGGAAACCAAACCGCCCTTTACGGAAAGATACCCGTATCTTCTCAATGTTCTGCTTGTAATAATAGTAGTTATTGTAGCGATTTTTCTGTACTTTTATATCAGCAAAAATTTCAAGGCGACTGCCCAGAAAAATTCTTTGGAGGAGGGAAGGGACGAAATTGGGAAAAGTGGGGACGTGCGTTAAAAATCCTCTTTGGGAATTGTTTGGTTTGGGGCCGGAAAAATAAAATTTAGCAAAATGAAACGATCGTTTCATTTTGCTAAATTTTATTTTTCCGGCCTTCTATCTTTTTTTGATTGCGTAATTCGCGCGCGAGTTATCAACAGCTCAAATATTTACTTCAACCCCCTCCTGTGGTATTTTTTGGGTAGTTTTACATCCCTAAAGAAGGCGTGCAAAGCTGATTTATAAATCAAAACCTATCGATTTGGTTCTTAAATCCTCCTTTCTTAAAGGAGGTGGATGTATTCAGCCGGAGGATTTTAAAAATCCCTCCCTTTGAGTACAAAGGACTCCCTTTATAAAGGGAGAATTAAGACATCAAACATGCAGGTTCTAAAAATTTTATGCGAAACAAAATCATCGGTTTGTTGGTGTTCTCTTTGATATTCGTTCCGAGTTTGGTTTTTGGGCAAAGCTCTAACGCGACTGCCGAACTTCAGGCGAAAATCCAGGCGCTTCTTGCTCAAATAAAGCTTCTTCAAGAGGAACTTGCAAAAATGCAGGGCACCGAAGGAGATTTTTGCTATACATTTAATAAAAATTTAAGAGTGGGGGACAGAAGCGAGGCTATCGCTCCTTTGCTCAAAGCATTTTTCAGGGAAGGAATTGTTGACAGCGCTACCGCGAAAAATCTTTCCCAAGAAGAATTCAACGAAAATCTGGCTTCCTACGTTTCTGAATTTCAGGAAAAATATGCTTCTGAAATTTTGACCCCAAACAATCTCCGCCGTGGCACTGGTTTTCTCGGCGCTTCCACCCGGGCGAAATTAAATAAGTTGTATGGATGCGGAAACAATCGTCCCCCTGTTACTCCTCCGCCGACTTATTCTTGTCAAACCGATAATGATTGCAAAGAATTGACTTGTGTTGGTGGAGGTTTTGCGCACGAGCAATGTGTCAGTAACAAGTGCTATATATCAGATTCGGTAAAAAATAAGTGTTCAGGCGGTACAATCCAGCCTTCCATTACTGTTCTTTCGCCTAATGGGGGAGAAACGTGGACACCTGGAACAACTCAATATATAAAATGGAATTCAAGCAATATTTCTTCTAGTTATCCTTGGGTTTTGATTGACTTGAACATTAAAAATGATATGTACGGTGATATAGGTGCTACTACTATTGCAGAAAATTTACCCAATACATCTGGAACAGGGACATATTTATGGACTATTCCTCCTGACTTCAAGTGGTTAGGAAGCAGTTATAAAATCCGTATTAGTACTTCTCCAATAGGTGCTTCTGATTCAAGCGATTCTTATTTCACTATTGCCTCTAGTTTGCAAACTAATCTCCCTCCCATCATTGACGGCGTTACCGGTCCGACGACATTAAAGGCGGGCGAAACGGGAACATGGACAGTTAAAGCGCATGATCCGGAAAATGGTTCGCTTTCATACGGCATAAATTGGGGGGACAATACCGGCGCTTCCGGAGGGGGAGCGAGCTCAAATTCAATTACATCTTCAGCAATTCAAACAACATCATTCACTCATAGTTACGCCACCGCAGGCATGTACAAAGTTGGATTCACCGTAACTGATGCGAAAGGACTCGTGGCGCAATCTTTCATTTCGGTGGAGGTGAGTAATGTAAGCACTACTCCTTCTATTACTGTTCTTTCGCCGAATGGGGGAGAGATATGGGAACCAGGGACAACTCAATATATAAAATGGAGCTCAAGTAATGTTTCTTCTTATCCATGGGTTTTAATTGATTTGGTTAATACGGATGGCGGAGTAACTACGGGTCTAACTACTATAGCAGAAAATATTTCCAATGTTTCCGGCAATGGTTTATATACATGGGTTATTCCATCAGACTTTAAGTGGACTGGCGGTAATTATAAAATTCGAATCAGCACTTCTCCAATAGGCGTAGCGGATACAAGCGACTCACATTTCAGTATCATTTCCCCAATTCCGCTTCCTCCACCGATTCAATCTGTTACTCTCACTCCCGGGCATGATCACTACTTCCAGGTAAAGAGCGGGACGCTGACGTTTGGGGATGTTTCAAACGGGGGATTTCCATCGGCTAAAAGCGTGCTTCTTAGTGATGCAATGGTTTTTGTTTTTAGAACAGGAGATAACAAACCTGCATGGAACGATTCCGCTTCGGCCACATACTATTATAAAGATGGGAAGTGGTATAAATTCGGATCAGGTTTAGCCGAAATTCCCGCAGTTACACCTATCCCTGCTTACTTTGTAATAAGAAACGCGACAAATGCTTCTTCCGCAACTCTCACTCTTTCTTCCAATGTGACTTTCCACGGCTCTGTGCCTCTCAATCAACAGCCTAAGCCGTGGGATTATCAGGTCGGGACTTACGGCAAACTTTCCGCTTCTGTCGTTTCTCCGGTAAGTTCTTCTGTGGTTGCCGGTGGGGCAGGAGCGGCAATGGCGAGATTCAATCTTGACACGACCGGCTCAATTGAGGACATGAAATTTACCACATTGATGGCAAAGCTCACATATTCTCTCGGAAAATCTACCGATCTCACTAATTGCCAGTTATTTGACGGTTCTACCGCTTTGACTACCGGCACAAAGGTTGTTAATCCCTCTTACGCGAGCACTGCGAACTATAATTTTGTTTTTGATACTCCCATTGTTGTGGCCAAAGGCTCTGTCAAAACAATTGATCTCAGATGCAATATTTCCGCTTCTGCTATTGCCGGCGCGTCATACAGCTGGGGATTGCCTTTATATGGAGTTCTTGAAATGACTGGAGCAACTTCCGGAGCACACATTACTCCGACAGTAAATGTGAACGACAACGGCTATTCAGTTACGGTTGGAGCTCCGAATTCTCCAACCTCGCCGGAAAGTGGCGGAACGACAAGCGAGGCGGAAAAACTGCGGAACATTGCTAACGCGCTGGCGGGAATTCAGGCGGTTATAGATCAAATCAAGGCGACGAGATAAAATATTTATAGGAAGATACAAAAAAAGGCGGACGCTTCGCGTCCGCCCTTTTTTGCTTAAAACTTTGCATGTAATTTATTGCGTGTTTAGCCAGTTACACTAAATAGGGGCAGAGAACAGTATTATAAGACAGTTTGCGGTAGTCAGTGGCAAATAGAAAGTAGAAAAAATCTTTAGTTTTCCTACTAGCTACTATCTACTAACTACTCTTTAATTTTTATGCCAAGAACAATAACAAAAACAAGAACAAAGAGCCGCAGTTCTCGAACGCGGAGCCGGGGAATACAAAGCAAGGTAAGAAAAGCCATGCATGAGTGGAAGCAGGGCAGGCTTCGCATGGGGCGGAGCGGGAAGAGGGTGGCAGGAAGAAGGCAGGCGGTTGCTATCGGCCTATCGCAGGGAAGGAGAATGATATTGAGAAGAAGGGGCCGGTCAAGATAAAAACGGTCGTAATTTATAAATTGAATCATTCGCTCTTTGAGCGGCAAATACTATGTTAGTAACAATCGCAGTTATTCTTCTCATTCTTTGGTTTTTGGGAGTAATAGGGGTTTATAGCATCGGATGGTTTATCCATCTTCTTTTGGTGGCGGCCATAATTATGTTTCTTGTACGGGTGATACAAGGGGAGAATCCTCTCAAGTAGGGACTAGAGGTTAGAGAATTAGCCACTAGGGTAAGACTTCCTTGCGGAAGTCTTATTTTTTTAGAGTTATCACCCGGTACCTCTTTTTTGTGTTGTAGTTAAGAGATATGGAAAACAACGACAAAAAAACGCATATCGCGGATTTCGCGGCGGGGTGTTTTTGGGGAGTGGAGGAAGCTTTTAAAGAAGTTCCGGGAGTGAAAAAAACGACAGCGGGGTACGCGGGAGGAAAAGTGAAAAATCCTTCTTATGAAGATGTTTGTTCGGGCAAGACGGGCCACGCGGAAACAGTCCGGGTGGAGTATGATCCCATGAAAGTTTCTTATAAAGAGCTTCTCAACATTTTTTGGAAAATCCACGACCCGACAACTTTGAATCGGCAGGGAATGGATGTGGGGGAGCAGTATCGCTCGGCTGTTTTTTTTCATAACCCGGCGCAGGAATTTCAGGCGAGAGAGTCAAAGGAGGCGGAGGAAAAATCAGGCAAACATTCCGGTAAAATTGTTACAGAGATAGTTCCGGCTGGAGATTTTTACCTGGCCGAGGAATACCATCAGGATTATTTAGCCAAAAAAGAAAACAAGGCTGGAGATCCGGTGGCTATCGGGGTGATTATACTGGGGGGAAAAAAAGAAGATCAAGATAATAAAATACTGGAGAAAGAAGAATCTCCCACCCCTTTGCCTCGCGGACTCGGCACTCCCCCTCGGGCAGGGGGAGAGGGGAAAAAGACGGAGCCGCCTTTTACGGGGAAGCTTCTGCATGAAAATCGAAAAGGAATTTACCGGTGCGCGGTCTGCGGGAACGAGATTTTTTCCTCGGAAGCCAAATTTGATTCCGGGTCTGGCTGGCCGTCTTTTGACCGGGCTATAAAAGACGGCGCCGTTAAACTTGCTCCTGACACTAGCTTGGGAATGGAGAGAACGGAAGTTATCTGCGGAAAATGCGGTTCCCATTTAGGGCACGTTTTTGACGACGGTCCCACTCCTTCCGGAAAACGTTTTTGCGTCAATTCCAAGGATCTTGATTTTGAGTCTAATGCGGACTAAACGCGGACAGGACGCGGAACAAACTTTCCTTTGCATGAAGTGGCGGAAGGGCAAAGAGCGGATTAACGCGGAGGAAAATCCGTTTCTCATACTTCTTATTTTGATGATAAGTATTTCTTATGATAATGAAATACCTCCGCTCAAAATCTTACGATCGTATGATTTTGAGCGGAGGGTTGAAAAAGGCTGAATTTAAGGCGTATTTTGCCCTTTTTCTAAAGAAATTTGAAAATTCTTTCCGAAACGCTTGACAAAAATAAGTGTTTGGGGTTATAATAGAGGGTAGTAAAAGATAATCTGGTTTTGCCGGATTATCAGAAGAAATTTTTGGCAAGCACTTTTAAAGGAGGTTGTAATGATTGAAAATATCTCTACGAGAGAATTGGCTGTTGAATTGGCCAAAAGGAAAAATCTTGTATCTCTGGTCAACTGCGACGGTAGCGTTGATCCGGAAATTTATCCTTTGCGTGCTATTCTTGGCGCAGTAGGAACGGCGGACAGTATTGCTGTCCGTATGGAAGACGGCAAAATTTACGGCGCTGTTATTAAAAGGAAAACAGGGCGTTTTCCGAACAAACTGGCTCTTATTGGAGGAGTTGTGTATAGATACGAGGCTCTGGAAGATGCCGTTAAACGGCATTGGAAACAGGATCTCGGTCTCCATATTTCCTTGCCCTTGGGGTGGGATCATCCTGTCTGTATGCGTCAGTACGCTCCGCAGATAAACGGAGTCAATCGTTCCGGTTTCTGTCACGACCCGGGAAAACATTCTTACGCAAGCACGCATTTGGTGATAATCAATGGAGATTATACCAAAACCTCATTTGGCACGAAGATTGGCGGGCAAGAGGCTAGCGCTCTTCTGTGGTATGCGGAAGAAACCGCTCCGGATGAAGGAGAGTGGTCGTACGATATGAGAAGCACTTTTCTTGAGCTTCTACGGACAGCCAAACAATTGGTTGCTGGCGGGGAGCTCCGCCTCTAGGAGAATAAGAAAATCAAAAAACCGCTTGAGTTCGCTCGGCGGTTTTCTTTTTTTCGACCCCCCCACTACTGTGTGGAAAGAAGGGAGAGCAAATAATTAATTTTTGGAGATCTGCGAGGGTGAGGGTTTTCCTCCCCTCCTGCCCGCCACTGCCTCCGCCTTGCCCGACATGCCCGACAGCAGTCGTGGTAGGTGGGCAGGGCGATGGCAGGCGGGCCTGCCTGAGGAGGGTGAGAAGCGTAGCTTCGCAAGACCTTGAGCATTCTGTAGTCAGAATGCGAAAGGTATACCGCTTCTGTAAGAAGAAGCGAGTCTTCGAGCAGGGGTGGTGGGAGAGATTTTCAATAATACTTTCTCCCACCTTTCCGTCGGAGTACCGACACCTTCCTTACAGGAACTGTCCACTCTTCGGCCCTCGGGGAACTCGAGCTCGAAGAGTCTTGCGGAGCTTCCTAAGGTCGCTTCTCACCCCTCAGGCAGGGGAGAAGGGGAAAAACCAAAACCAAGAAAAAACATTTAAAAAATAAATCAAGATTTACAAATAAATCATTTTATGCTTATATATCAAAGGACAGAGGTTTGTTTTTACAGGCCATTTGGTCCTTGAAAATAAAATTTACAATGTTGGGCACAGCGTCCCAAGCCGTGGCATCGCAACGTCCGGTGACGCGGGGTCAAGTTCCGTTCGGAGCGAGGAAGGTTTGCCTTTCTCGCTAGTTTATCTAGTGATGCAGTGTCTCCTAGAGTTAAGCGCTGTGTAGTGATGTGTTGTCTTGTATGGAGTAAGAAATCATTTATGATTTCTTGCTAAAATTTGGTGTCGGGTTCGGTAGCGCTGGGTCAAGCAATGTCCGGCTTAGTATGGTCATCTACGGAGCGGGAAAAATTGTCAGACAATTTTTCCCGCTAGCTTCTTCGGTTCAGTGTCGTGTCGTCGCGCTCTCTCCCGCAGAGTATTGTAGAGTATGGAGCGAAACCCGCTTGCGGGTTTCGCTGTAGTTCTTTTGGCGGCGTAGCGCGAAGCCATCTCCGGTGGCGTGTAGCGCCCCGAAGCACGGTCTGTTAACGCAATGAGCGGATGAAGATAAATCTTCATCCGCTTTTTTATAAATGTGGAACTATGAGGAACAAACGCAGATGGCAACAGAAGATAAAGAAAAAATTAAAATTAAATACAATCATTTTACGCGATCGCGTAAAATGATTGTATTTGACGAAATTTCACGGATATGATAAGATAAAAAAAGAAAAAGAAAGGAGAATTTATGAGAACATTGTCATTGGCGCTTTTGGGTACAAGCCCTTTGCTTCTGCATAAAATCGCGAATCATCAAAGACGGGAAGAGATTTCATCTCACGCTTCAAACGGCGTTTCTTTGGAGAAAGAAGCTTTGGAAAAAATGATGAAAGACGAATCAGGCAATCCCGCAGTTCCGTCAGAATGGCTTTGGAACTCAATCAGAGTTGCTTGTTCAAAAATTGTTATTGATGGAAAACAGGTTAGTTTCACTAAATTGCAATCGGCAATTTATTTGCGAGCAGGTTTTCTTCAGCTAAAGAGCCGTTCCGGTGGACTTAATTGGACAGTCTATACAAGTAGGCAACATGCAATGCAAAAATCCAACAGAATGATTTTGGTTGTCGCGCCTATGTTCAGAGATTGGAAACTTGAGTTTCAAGTTTCTGCCGAAGATTCCATTCCGGATTCCTTGCTTCAAAAGATTTTTTACGAAGCGGGAAAATCGGGAATTGGATTGTTTCATCCTCCTAAGAAACATTTCGGGCAGTTTCGCTGTTTAGTTAGGTAGAGTGCCGTGAAGTATAGTCTCGTGTTGCACGCTACAGTTCGCCATAGTTCGGAGCGGGGAAACACTAAAGTGTTTCCCCGCTTTTTTTGTAAATGCAGAATTGTGCGGAACGGACGCGGAACACTCTAAAAGGGTTTTCCTCCCTCCTGCCTGAGGAGGGTTAGAAGCGACCCTAAGGAGCTTCGCAAGACCTTGAACATTTTGTACCCAAAATGTGAAAGGTGTACAGCTTCTGTAAGAAGGGCGAGTCTTCGAGCTGGGGTGGTGGAAGAGAGAAACTTCAGTGGTTGCTTTCTCCCCCCCCTCTTGCCGGAGTACCGGCTTTCTCCCCTCGGGCAGGGGAGAAGGAAGACTCTGGAAAAATTAATTTGCTTTTTCATTAATGTTCTGTTACCATATCTCTTATGTTAAAAATCAGGCTACAAAGGGTGGGCAGGAAGAATATTCCGGTGTTCCGCATCGTTTTGACGGAGTCGCAAAACAGCGCCAAAAGCGGACGCTATTTGGAGGTTTTGGGCACTTACGATCCGGTCCATAATATCAAGGAAATTGACGCGGAGAAGGTGAAAGATTGGATGAAAAAAGGCGCCCAGCTTTCAAATACGGTCTATAATTTTCTTATTGATAAAAAAATAATTGAAGGCAAGAAAGTTAACGCTCTTCCCAAGAAAAAGCCCATAAAGAAAGAGGAAAAAGAAGGGGATAAGGGAGCTAAAACCCCGGTTGCTTTAAATGGAACTCCTGCGACCGAAGCCGTTAAAGAAAGTGTTGCCCCTGCGGAAGCGCCGAAGTCGTAAATAGGGACTAGGGTGAGAAGCGTAGCTTCGCAAGACCTTGAGCATTCTGTACTCGGAATGCGAAAGGTGTACAGAACCTGTAAGGTTTAGGGACTAGCCACTAGGAAAACATTATTAAAAACCCCGCCGAAACCAAAGGTTTCGGCGGGGTTTTGTTTATCCACACATTTTTTGCCGATTTCGTATATAATAAAAATAGTTAGGACTGACGCGTTTGGATGCAATCCGAGGCGCGAGTGAGGAAAAATCCGAGACATATTCGGAATATGGCGAGGATTTGCCGGAGCGAAGCAACGAAGGAGTGCGCCAAACGCGTCAGTCCTAATAGTGTAAGAATTTGCCTATTTGCACGTCTACTATATGAGAAATAAAAACGAAGAATTTTTCATAAAGGCTTATGATGATTACTCGGACGCGATTTTCCGTTTTTGCTACTTTAAAACAGGGGATAAAGAGCTTGCCACAGATCTTGCGGAGCAGGCTTTTATGAAGCTTTGGGATTATCTTCAAACGGAGGGAGAAGTGCTTAACGCCAAGGCGTTTCTCTACGGGGTTTCCCGCAATATGGTTATAGATTGGTACAGGAAGAAAAAAGAAGTGTCGGCCGATTCTCTTTACGAAGGGGGGTTTGATCCGCCGGACGAGTCTTCCGGCGGAGACTCCAGCCTTTCGGCTGAAATCAAAAATATGCTGAAGCTTATGAAAGGCCTTTCGGATGGGGACAGAGAAATTCTTACTCTCCGATACGTTGAAGGGCTTAAAATAGGAGAGATAGCGGAGATAGTCAAAGAGAGCGAAAACAGCGTGTCCGTAAGGATAAACCGGGCTATTAACAAACTAAGGGAATTTTATGAATGAGGAATTAATCAAAAAACTTAATAGCCTCCGGAATGTCGGGCTTTCCGCGGAAGCCAAAGAAAAGATGAGAAATAATCTTTTTTCTTACGCGGGAATTTCCGGGGGCAAAGCAAAAACGGGAAAAGGAATATCGTCTCCTTTTTCGGGTTTGTATTTTCTGGCGGTTGGCCGGAATCCTGTTTTCCGATACGGCATAGCGGCCTTTCTCATTTTTGCTTTGTCCGGTTCCGGCGTTGTTTTTGCCGCTGAAGGCTCGGCGCCGGGGGATATTCTTTATCCGGTTAAAACTCAAATTAACGAGAGGGCGCTTCGGCTGGTTGCCGTTTCTCCGGAGAAGAAAGCGGTTCTTGAAAATCGCATTATCGGAAGAAGGATTGACGAAATAGAAAAACTTTCCAAAGAGGGAAGGCTTGATAAAGATTCGGCCTCGGTCCTTCTTAAGGAAGTGGAGGACAGGTCTTCCGCGCTAGAGGGGCAAATTTCGCGTCTTAGGGAAAAAGGAAAAGAAGATGAAGCCGAAAGGGAAATAGAAAGGCATCGCGGGGTACTGGAGGATCACAGGGAATTCTTGAATTATGCGATAACTCTGACGACTGATGAATTCGGACAGCCTGTTTGGGAGGTTCGGGGAAAAGGGGAATCGGGGCATGGAAGACAGAGGGGGAAAGATGAAGACGCGGAAAAAATAAACAAAGGAAACAAGGGGGAAGGAGAGAAAGGCGGTCTATCATCCCAAGAAGCGCAGTCTGGGGAAATCAGGAAAGAAGATGATAGCCGAAGCGGGTCCTCAAGCATTGAAAACAGCGGGGGAAATTTGGAAATTGAAGTCGGGAGGAGGGGAAGCGGGGAAGACGATGCTCCCAAAATGGATGACAGCAAGGTTGATGATAATGGGGGAAGAGAGGAGGATAGGAAAGGAAGAGGAAGGGGCGGAGATGAAGATAAGTAAAAAAATGGCTCCAGTATACTGGAGCCATTTTTTTTGACCAGCCTTACATTATGTTGCAGAAATGAAAATTGCGTAAGAAAGCATCCGGACAGCCGTCATCTAGAATGCAGAGACAAAAATTATTAATTTAGAGTTAAACAAAAATATGAAAAATAAATTTTCAAGAATGTTAATTGCGGGGCTGGCTATTGTATCGGCGGGAGCTTTGGGGACATCCTATGCAGACGCTCACGGAATTCTAGAGCGAAGCAGGGAAACAAATGAAGTTGAAATTCACCGCTCGCTTGGAGATCATTCGGAAGATCGCGTTGTAAGAATATTGGGTTCAAACGTTTCTACGACAGCCACTTCAACGATCGTTCATTTGTCGGGGAGAAACAGGGGGCGGGGAAATCATTTTATAACGGTGCCGGGAACTGGAACTACCACTCCGCAGATTCTCCGAGTTCACGAAGTCAGGCATTTCCGAGAGGGGATTGAATTGGATGACGATGATTTTATAACAGTCGGAACTTCCACTATTCAAGTGTTTGACAGGCACGGAGGGCGCGAAGACAGGGAAGATAGGGAAGACAGGGGCAGAGGGAGAGGGAGGAGATAAGTAGCGGAAAAGCCGGAAAATGAAAAAGGGACGCCCGTACGGGCGTCCCTTTTTCATTTTCCGGCTTTTCCACACCCATGTATTGATTTCGCCAAAAGATTTGTTATAGTATATTAGCCCTTCAATTAAACGGAGGGCAAGCCCCAACACCAATTTTACCGATATTTATCTTATCTTTTTAAGATGTTTTAAGTATAAATATCTTCTAGTGGTAATTGATATTTTGTGAAATTGGTGCGGGGCAAGCACAGTAAATCATTAGCGGAAGAAAGATATCCCGCAAGCGGTCGAAATACTGCGCGAAATTACCAGAACGAAATGGTTAGAAATTTATTATTTTGGATGCAATCCGAGGTGAGAGGCGTAGCTTCGCAAGACTCATTGAGATATTTTGGAGTCCGTTTCGGACGAACAAAATATCCAATGAGTGGACAGCTTCTGTAAGAAGCGAGTGAGCACCGAACCAAGACGTATAGTAATACGGCGAGGGAGGAGCGGAACGAAGCAACGAAGGAGTGCGCCAAAATAATAATTTATAAAAATGAAACAAGAAGGAGATGTACAGTTTTTGGATTATGTCATAAAAGCCCTTGTTGACAATCCGAACGATGTCAAAATCGCGAGAACGGTTGACGAAATGGGCGTGCTTCTTACTTTGGGCGTCAATCCGGCCGATATGGGAAAAATTATCGGCAGAATGGGAAATACCGCCAAGGCTATCCGGACTCTTCTTCGGGTTGTCGGGATGAAGAACAATGCCCGAGTAAACTTGAAGATCAATGAGCCGGAAGGGGGAGCTCCGAGAGAAAGAGCGACGAAGACGGTGGACGAGGCCATGGAGGATTTGAAAATATAGTTAGTTTGCTCACAAAATGAGCACGGATAAAGCCCGCCAGCGCGGGCTTTTCCTATGCTCAGCCGGCCACTGTCAAGAGCCCCTCGCTCGAAGACTCGCTCGGGGTCTTTGACAGACCATGCTGGCCGGCTTCCGCAATGCTCATTTTGTGAGCAAACTAACTATATTTTTTGTGAGGTTGAGAAGAGGGGATACGGCTTCCGCAATGTAGATTTTAAGAAAATCTTGCCTTACTATATATCTTTTCGTAAAGTTGAAAAAAGAAGTGGTCGTTGACAAAAATTGCTCCTCCGCAATGTTGAATTTACAAGATTTTATTATATCTTTTCGCGGAGTTGGAAAAAGAAAAAACTCTAATAAATACAACTTCCCGACCAAGCGAGCTACGTACAAGAAGTTGATATTGTTTATAAAGTTACTAAATAAATATATAGCAATCCTCATATCTTTTAGTTATAGAATATAAAAAGATGACTTCTCTACAGGGCAAGCCTTTTAATTTTAGAAAGTCTTGCGGAGTTCCCTACCAACCAAGCGAGCCTTTCGTTTTTGAAAAGCCTCGCGCAGTCAATTAGAAAATAACAGCGACAAAGCCGTCCGGAGGCGCTGTTTGAGTCCCGAGTCTTACGAGGGACGAGTTCGCCGGGAGGACGAGCTTTGGAGCTGATTATTTTCTTGATTGACGAGCGGAGGAATTCGCCAGTAGGCGAATATCCGTGCTTTTCAAAAACGAAAGGCGAGCGATGGATCGCACCCAAAAAGCCCTAAGCCTCGTATTTAGCCTAATGAGCAAAAAAATCCCCCTATCAAACCCTTTTCTTGCTGATCTGCCGGCCGGGCTCTCCCGCAAGGTCATGGTGAATATTTCCCTTCTTGAAGCTGGAAAAATCCGAAAAAAAATGATTTTACACGGGGCGATATTCGGAATTTCAGCCATTTCTCTTGTTCCGGCAGTCATCTTTTTTCTTGAAGATATTTTTGGGAGCGGATTCACGGAAGCTCTTTCCCTTATTTTTATGGACGGAGGGGCAATTTTAGATTATTGGCGGGAAACCGGTCTTTTTCTTCTTGAGTCTATGCCGGCGGGAAGCCTTATGCTTATTTTTGCTTCCCTTTTTATTGTTTTTCTGGCCGGACCGCCGTTTATCCTTGATCTTAAAAGAATGATGGAGTCAAGAAGAATGATTATGAGCTAAGAGCCTGTTTATAATCTAACCGCCAAAACTATATTATAAACAGATGTTTTGCCCGCTAAAATCTTCAAATTTCTACCCGCCCGTACCGAAGCCGGTACGGCTCGGGCGGGCTGCGGATTACACATTTTTCCTCAAGAGAGCTCGCTATCTCTCGGAAAAATCTGCAATCCTCGTAACGAAATTTGAAGATTTTATCAGGGCATTAGATTATAAACAGGCTCTAACAAGATTCAAATCTACGAATAGGATTTCCCTATTCGCGGGTTAGCATTATATTTTATGGATATTCAAAAAATAAAATCGCGGAGAGCCGTTATTTTAATAATCGGAGGGGTTCTCATTCTTCTCGCTGTTTTTAAGGCGGGCGAGGCAACCGGCTACAGAAAGGCGATGTTCTCGTACAGGTGGGGCGAGAACTATCAGAGGATTTTTGGCGGACCGCAGATGATGTTTTTGGGAATGTTTTCGTCTCCGCGCGGAGGCGGATTTATGAATGCTCACGGCGCGTCCGGAGAAGTTTTGAAAACAGAATGGGACACTATTGTCATTAAAGGAGAGGACGGCAACGAGAGATCGGTCAAAATTTCTTCTAGCACGTCCATAAGAAAAAGAACGTCCGATATTTTTCTTATGGATATCAAGGAGAGGGATAATTTGGTTATAATCGGCGACCCGGGGGAAGACGGGGAGATAAGAGCCAAGTTTATAAGGGTTTTTGAAAAAACAGAATAGAATTGAGATTTTTATGTTTTAATTTTCCAATATAAAAACCTTGCGAAAGGATTCGCAAGGCTATGTTGTGGGTGACAGCAATTCTACCGCGCGTTTTGCGGTTTGGTAACCGCAAGAAGCGTTAAGTCTGGTTTTCCTTGTGGATCACCGGAAACTTTGTTCGCTCCCGCGCCCGAAGCTTCGGCACAGCGCAAGAAAGGATGAAGAATTTTCTACTAGCGCTGTTTAAGCCTTAGCTATCGGTCTCGGCATTATTTACACCGCTCATTTTTCACTGATGACCGCATCAATGCCGTCTTTCTCCGAAGAGATTTCAAACCGCTGTCCCTCTTAATATACACTTAAAGGTTTTTGAATGCAAATTTTTTAATTTTTCGTCCGTGTGATACAATTATCTTTAAATTATAAATCTAATTTTTTTTGAGTATGCGAAAATTAAATATGGGAGAGTGGCTGGGGGTGGCAGCGGCATTAGCGATAGTCGGATTATTTTTTAATATCGGGGGGATTTTTTTCCCGCCAACTACTCCGGAAGAAAATACCGGAGCAATTGATATGAACACAGATAATAATAGCGCGGGCGGCAGCGCGGAGGCTTTGAAAATTGAGGACTTGGTTGTGGGAAAGGGCGAGACGGCGGTTTCCGGGAAAACAATCACGGTAAATTATGTCGGCACCCTTACAAACGGAACGAAATTTGACAGCTCGTACGACAGAGAAGCTCCTTTTTCTTTCACGTTGGGAGAAGGAAGAGTTATTCAGGGGTGGGAGAGGGGAGTGGAGGGAATGAAAGTAGGGGGCAAGAGAAAGCTTGTTATTCCGCCGGGGCTTGGATATGGAAACCAGCCGATGGGGCGAATACCGGCGAATTCTACCCTTGTGTTTGAAATTGAACTCTTGAAAGTGGAGTAAGCGGAACAAAGGCAGAAGCGGAGGCCGGAAAAATAAAAAACTATTCTCAAATTCTTAAGAATTTGAGAATAGTTTTTTATTTTTCCGGCCGACAGGATTTCTCCAACCCTACTCTTTTTGCTCCGCAATCGGCAGAGCGGGCGGGATATTCCTGAAGTTTAAAATAAATATGATTATCGTGAGGAAAGTCGGAACGAGAAACGGCGTCGGAAGGAAAAAGAGCCAAAGAATGAATTCCGAGATGAGGGAGGCGGTAACAAGATAGAGGCTCGCTTTAAAAGCCTCTCCGTAAGAAAACTTTTCTCCGATAAGGTAAGCCGTAAGGAGAATGACGAGAGCCAGTATAAGCATATAGGCTAGCATGATACCGTAATAAAAAAGCAGGCCGATAAAGAACATAAGAATAATTATCGGAGCGATAAATTTAAGGTAAGGGATAACTTTATTCCCTAAAGAATCAACGAGCTCTTTGTTGATGGTTGTGTCGGGGATTTTTTCCAGGGTTTGTATTGAAATGGAATTGTTATTGTCCAAGCTTATGATGGCGTTTTTGGCCAGGAGAAAAACAGTCTTGTATTCGCGGAACTTGGAAATGGAAAATTCGCTTTGGGTGTCAATGACGATTATATTTTCAATAGAAGAGTTTTGTTTGGGCGGATTTTTGCCCCAATTTTTTAAAAGATCGGGAGTTTTTACGAAATATGGCTCTTTGGCGTTTGAATTTGCCTGCCCGTTTTTTATGGTTACGACAAGATTGGCCGGATAAAGACCCATGATTTCCCTGGCGTTAGCTTCGGAAAAGAACGCATTGATAAGAGGAATGAAAGTAATTGAAAAGTAAATGGTTAAAAGAAGTCCCAAGACAAGAGCTAGCCGGAAATAATGTCCGAAGCCTCCTTTAAATCCCGTTTCTTTCAGTCTTGCGTAAAATTCCGGGCTGTAGACGCTGTTTTTAATTTGTACAAAAAAATTTTTCATAAATTTCTAAGTTATGATAATACCCTTAAATTATAACATAACAAAACCGCTGGAGTTTTTTGCAAAAAACTCCAGCGGTTGATTTTATTAAGGAATTACGACAGTGTTTTGTCGCATTGTTTCCATAATGTCTTGAATTCTGAACATTTTTCAAGCAATTCACCGAGACTTCCGGATCCGATAATTTGTCCATCTCTGAACATGACTATCCGATCAAAAAGGTGAAGAAGGTGCAGGCTGTGTAAGGATGAAATTATTGTCTTCCCGGGAAATCCCTTGAAGATATTTTGATAAATTTTCATCGCGTTATCAGGATCAATGTTGCTTGTAGGTTCATCTAAAAGAACTATTTCTTTGTCCTGGCTCGCGAGCAAGCCTCGAGTGAGCGCCAATCTCTGCTGTTCTCCTCCCGAGAGGTTTACGCCTTTCTCTTTGATTGACGAATCAAACTTGCGCGGCAATCTTTCTACCACTTCCGTAAAACGAGCTATATCGGTAAAGAAACGGACAGATTCCATGCTGTGTTCCGCTCCTATGGTTATGTTTCCGAGAATGGTGGTCGTAAATATTTCAGAATTTTGCGGAATGAGAGAAATAGCCCGGCAAATTCCTTCAAATCCCTCGGGAACATTATTCCCATCAATCTTTAGTTCCAAACTCTGCGGGTGGTAAAGATTTCGCATGATCTTTAAGAAAGTTGTCTTTCCGCTTCCGGTTTCTCCCACAAGGGCAACCTTTTCGCCCCGCCCAATGGAAAGGAAAATATTCTTGAGATGATGATCCCCGTTTCCCTCTTTTCCATAAGAGAAATTAAGTCTGTTTATTTCCAATACCTTCCAGTCGCTGGGGAGGACATGATTAGTGAAACTTTCTTCCCGGAAATCTTTTGCCAATTCTTCAGAATTCAATAGCCGCGATTTTCTTTTTAGAATATCGCTGTACATATAAGTAAATCTGTAGAACTGCTCGCTGATTTTTTCCAGGTATTTGATAAGAAGAAAAATATTGCCGATAAGAATTCCTTCTTTGACGCCAAGATTCTGCCAGAAATAAACGGCCAGCACTGCAACGGTCATGACCGCGCAGCACATGCTCGTTAAAAACCATTTTAACTCGTTCAAACAGATGTTTCGTTTGAAGAGCGGAAACGGTTTTTCTACCTTGCCTATGATTGCCCGGTAGATTAGCTGTTCAACTCGAAGAACTACGACTGTTCCAATATTGCTTATTGCGTCAAACATGCTTTCGGAAATTTGATTCTCGGAATGATTGAGTTCCTTGTATTGAGCTATCAGGATTTTATCAAACCGCGTTGTTATAAACACAGTTGTGAGAATCATTGCGAGAACAATAAAGGCCGCTGGGTAGCTCAAGTAGACAAGCATAGAATAGCTTCCTGCCAGGAGCACTAACCCGTAGATTATTTCAAAAGATCCCTCTGAAAATTCAAAAAGAGATCTTGTGCCTTTTTCTATTTTATCTATCGTATCTCCCGAATGGTGTTCCGAGTGCCACTCCAAAGGAAGAGTCATTACTCCTTTGAGAAGGTGTTTTCGATAATTGACCCGAGCTTTGAAAGCATTAAGCTGTTCTATAAGGCGGGCCGGTCCGTGGAAGCACCAGAAAAAGAATTCAATAAATAGAGTTAGAGCCAAGAGCTGTAGCAGTCTCCCGATGCTTTCTTGCGTGATTCCGTTCTTTTGGACGGTATCCATTATTGTTGCCCACAGAAGGGGCAGGCAGAAAAGTGAGATTGAAATTGTTACTATAAACATAGTCCAATACCAGACCACTTTTTTCCTATTGCCCTCCGAATATTTCCACATTTTTGCAAATAGGAATATCAAAGGGTTGCTTTTATCGTCTACAGACGGTAATTCCGGCTTTTTCATTTTTTCTCCTTATTTTGTTGAAAGTCAAAGAACTTTTATATTCCCTAAGGGAATATAAAACGCCGCGGTGTGCGCGGCGTTTGAAGGATTCGAAAAATTTTGTAAATTCAAATGCTTAAAACACAGCGCAATTTTAACTTTTCCATAAGAAAAGAAGAGATAGGCAACATTAAAACAGCGAAAAGTGCGGGGTTTTTTCTGTTCCCGCGTTTCGCGCCTATTTTTTTGTATGCATTATCCATAGTTTTTTAATATTATACTAAGTACTCTAATAAGTCAATAGCCGGATTTTGCGAAGCAAAATCCGGCCTTATCTTCTATTAACTACTCGCTACTACCTGCTAACTTCCCTAATCCCTATTCTTAAGAGCGTTTTTGATCGTCTCAGCGTCCGAATATTCCAGTTCTGTTCCCGTGGAAAGCCCCCGCCCCAAAACGGAAACTTTGAGATTTAATTTTTCCGCCACCGGCTTTAGAAGATTTTGAATATAGTATCCGGTATTTTCTCCTTCAGGGTTAAGATTCATGGCGACAATTATTTCTTTCAGCCCTTCGGAGGCTTTCTCCTCCGTTCTTTGCAGAAGTTTGTCCGCCCGCACTCTCATTTCCGGATTTTTTTCCAAAATCGGCACTGTCCCGCCCAAAATAAAATAGTATCCGCTGTACGAACGGCTTTTCTCAATTATTTCAAAATCAACGTCTTTGGCTACAACCATGAGAGAGGAGCGGTCGCGGCTCCCGTCCCGGCAAACATCGCAAAGAGGGGACTTGGATAAATCTTTGGGAAAAAAACGAAAACAAGAGGAGCAGGTTTTTATCTCTTTCTTAAGTTCAAGAATCAGGCGGGCAATCTCTTCTAAAATCGCGCTGTTTCTGGCAAGCAAAAAATAAACAAAGCGCTTGGCTTGCCTGGGACCAACTCCCGGAAATTCGCGGAAATATTCAATTAGTTTGTTGATAGTATCCATATGAAGAAGGGACTAGGTGTTAGGGACTAGGGATTAGGGTTCGGAAATTCGCTTCGCGAATTTCCGAAAAAAGAATTTTCCCTAGTGGCTAGTGGCTAACCCCTAATCCCTTCTTAGAACGTCTCGTTCGCGTTTGTCGCGAAATCGCTAAAATCGCTCTTTTCCAGGCTCAAAAACGTTGTTTTCTTGTCGTCAAAGTAAAGTTGCGCCACTCCCGTAGGGCCGTTTCGGTGCTTTTCAATCAAAATCTCGGCAATGTTCGGCTTATCTGAATTTTCATTGTACTTATCTTCTCTATGTATAAACATTACAACGTCCGCATCCTGCTCAATGGATCCCGAATCGCGAAGGTCGGAAAGGCGAGGCTTGCCTCCGCGCTGTTCAATGGCGCGCGAAAGTTGGGATAACGCCAAAACAGGAACTTCAAGCTCGCGGGCCAGATGCTTCAGAGATCGGGAAATTTCGGTAACTTGCTGAACCATTGAATCGGAATTGCGGGTTTGGGTCGGAGCCATAAGCTGGAGGTAATCCACGATGATAAGCCCCAAGCCTTTTTCCCGTTTTAATTTTCTTGCAACCGACCTCATCTGCAGAATGTTATTTCCAGCTTGATCGTCAATAAAAATCGGCGCCTTGGACAGCCTGTCCAAAGAATCACGGATCTGGCTGAATTCTGTTTCAACGGAAAGGCGTCCGGTGCGAAGTTTCCAAGCGTCAACGCGAGATTCCGCGGAAATCATCCTATCTACGAGCTGTTGCGCGCTCATTTCTAAAGAAAAAATTCCCACCGGAGTATTGTGCTTAGTGGCGGTCTGGCGGGCTATATCCAAGGCAAGAGAAGTTTTTCCCATGGAAGGACGGGCGGCCAAAATTATAAGATCTGATTTTTGAAACCCTGACAGCTTATCGTCCAGTTCCTTGAAGCCCGTTGGAACCCCCCGAAGCTCGTTTCCGGACTTGTGAAGTCTGTCCAGCCTTTCCCAAGCTTCGCCAAGCTGATCTTTAAGTTCCACGAATTTGCGCGCGCCGGAATAGTTTGTAACTTCAAAAAGCTTTTTGTCCGCCAGATCCAGGAGTTCTTCCAGTTCGCCCTCCTCGTTGAATCCCAGGCTGGAGATGAATTCGGACGCTTCAATAAGCCCGCGCATCATTGATTTTTTGTGGACGATCTCGGCATAGTGCTTGACGTTGGCGGAAGAAGGGACGACATTCACAAGCTCGGTAAGGTAAGAGGCTCCGCCCAGCTGGTCCAGCCAATCTTTTTCTTTGAGGCGGGAAGAGAGCGAGAGGAGGTCAATCGGCGTGCCCTTGTTTAGAAGCTCAAGCATTGTCCGCCAGATTTTTTTATGTTTTTCGGAATAGAAAGAAGTGTCGCGGATAACGTCCACGACTTCATAAATCGCCTCGGGGCGGAGGCAGACGCTCCCAAGAAGCGCCATCTCCGCTTCAATGTTTTGAGGAGGGATCCGCAGACTGCTTTTGTTCGCTTTGATGGACATGTCCTGATTTTAGCACGAGGCATTTCCCTCCAAAATTTTTAGGAAGTTGATAATCTGTGGAGAACCGCGATCGGAACAATTTAAATGGAATAATTTTAAAAAACATTCCGCATCAATGCGGAATGTTTCTTTAAATTATTTCAAGAGCGTTTAATTTGTTTCTACGCTCTTGAACGGGTTCTTTCATCTCCGGGTTCGGTCATAGCTCCCCAAAGGCCGAAGATGATAATAAGGACTCCGGAAATTACCAGATTGGTATTAAGGTTGCTTAAGGAGAACCCCAGAAAGGGTGATATAATCACCCAAAGCCCCAAAAGGGCTGTGATATAGTTTTGCCACATAATATTTCCCGCTTTCGCGGAGAGCCTATCTTGATTAAGTCTTTAAGATAAGAGAGATCGATCGCTCCCTATGCTTACTATAAATCTTTGTTTGAAAACAAAGTTACATCTTTAAAAGTCTGTTTTGTAAATATGAATCGCGCCAAGAAAGACGGGAAAAAAGTCTTAAAAGAAGATTTCTTCCGGCGATCTTCTTTGGAAGTCGCGGAAGGCCTTCTTGGAAAATTTCTTGCTGGCAGGATAGCCGGAAAAGAAATTTCTTTTCGAATAACCGAAACGGAAGCTTATGGCGGGCCGGAGGATTTGGCTTCACATGCTTCCCGCGGGGAAACGCCTCGCAACAAGATAATGTGGGAAGAAGGAGGAGTGTTTTATATCTATCTCGTATACGGGGTGCATTACATGATCAATATTGTTACGGGGAAAAAAGGCTATCCATCCGCGGTGCTTATCCGCGGAGTGGAGGAAGCGGAAGGGCCGGGGAGGGTAGCCAGGCTTTTTAAGGCGGATAAAAATTTAAACGGAAAAAAAGTTTCTCCGGAAACGGGACTGTGGATTGAAGAGGAAGAAGAGAATGGCGGGAAAAGGAAAATTATCATAAAAAAGACGCCGAGAATCGGCGTTGATTACGCGGGCCCCGTTTGGTCAAAAAAACTTTACAGATTTTTGATTGAAAGATGAAATGAAGTGGGGGGCGGGTACGATTGAAAAAATTATTTTAGCGGACAAAACAGTTTGATTTCCCATTAGACTTATTTTAAACGATCGTTTAAAATAAGTCTAATGGGTTTTGACCGTTGTTTAATAACCAGTCGGAGTGAAAACGGCTACCCAAACCATCAAATTTCTAGTCAACAGGTCATCGTTGACATCCGTGGACGAACGAGGATTGCAGATTTATCCCTATCGTCTAAACCATTACAGAGTTTGTCTCTTGAGGAAAAATATGCAATCCGTGGATTCAATTCCTTCACCATCCTGAAGAATTTGAAGGACAGCAGAAATTTAAGGTTTTGGCTAAGCCGTTTTTATTGAAACTGGTTCTAGAGAATATGCGGTTACCTTTATATTCTTTAGTTACAAGATAATAAACATTAACTTTCTAACGGGGCGAGTGGCGGGAAAATCCATCTGATGAATTTTCCCGCAAAAATAATCATTGGATTTTAATCATATTTTTAGCGGTTTCCACTCCGGCTGGTTCTAGAAAATCACTTCAGAATTTGTCGGGAGATCTAAGCCGGCTCATTAGAACCAGTTTCAATAAAAATTGCGGCGATTGCTTGCGCAATCGCCGCTTCCTTCCTTATCTGTTTCCAGATTTCGCAGTCTCTTGGAAGGAATCAAAAATAATGGAAATCTTCTTTTTCCGGCGGTTTCAATATAGAAATCGCTGTAAGCTTGAATCAAGTCTTCCTCCGCTTCGGGAGTAAGTCTTGGCCTGATTTTGCCCCGTGAAATGGCTTCGAGGAGTTTTGTTTTTGTCTTTATTCTCGCTTTTTCAAAAGTTCCCCAAATAATTTGGTGTCTTCTTTGAAGCATAACTTCCTTCTTGTAAGATTTTGCTCTTTGGAAAAATTATATCAGTTGTTTTAATTTTACGCCATGCAAACTTTTTAAAGAGAGGTATATAATTATAACATGCCTGCGGATCAACGTTTTGCGGAATTGTATAAAAAACTTAATAAAGAGCAAAAGTTGGCGGTGGATTCCATAGAGGGGCCTGTCATGGTGGTGGCCGGCCCGGGCACGGGGAAGACCACCATTCTCACTTTGCGGATCGCCAATATTTTAAAGAGGACGGACATTCCGGCGGACGCGATTTTGGCTCTCACTTTTACCGAGTCCGGCGCGCACTCCATGCGCCGGAAGCTTTTAAATATCATCGGCGCCGAAGCCTATAAGGTGAATATCTGCACTTTCCACGGATTCTGCAACGATATCATTTCTCTTTATCCGGAAGAATTTCCGGAAATCATGGGAGCGAAACCCGCTTCTGATATTGATCAAGTTTCCCTAATGAGAAGAATTTTTGATGAAGAAAATTTGCCGAGCATAAAAACTTTCAACTCCCCTTATCATTATTTAAAGCCCGTTTTGAGGCATATTAGAGACTTAAAAAGGGATGATATAGATCCGGCGGAATATGCCGAATTTGTAAAAAAGGAAGAGAAGAATTTTGAATTAATTCCCGATCTTTATCACGAAAAAGGCGCTCACAAGGGCGAAATGAAAGGGAAATACATAACCCTAAAAAAGAAAATAGGAAGAGACAAGGATCTTCTTGCGGTTTACCGCGCTTACGAAAAAAAATTAAGAAAAAATAAACTGTACGATTATGAAGATATGATCGTGGAGACTGTCCGGGCTCTGGGGAAGAAAAAAGAATTTCTTCTAGAGCTTCAAGAAAAGTATCAATATATTTTAGCGGATGAGCATCAGGACGCGAACTTGTCTCAGAACAAACTCTTGGAACTTTTGGCTAATTTTCACGAAAGCCCCAATCTTTTTATCGTGGGAGACGAGAAGCAGGCGATTTACCGATTTCAGGGAGCTTCAATCGGAAATTTTTTGTATTTTAAAAAACTTTATCCGCAGGCTCTCGTCATAAATCTTTCGGAAAATTATAGGTCAAATCAGGCGATTCTGGATGCCTCCCACAGCCTTATTGAAAAGGGGGTCCATGCCCCAGGATTCTTGCCAGTAAGGCTTTTAGGGAAAACAGCCTATAAAGCGGCTAAAATACGCATGATGGATTTTGAAAATTCGGAAGAAGAAAGGAAATTTATCATGGAAGATATTGGAAGAAAAATAAAAGAAGGCGCTCTGCCTGGAGAAATTGCCGTGCTATTTAGGAGAAACCGGGAGGCGCTTTCCCTGCGAAGGCTTTTTGAGAAAACAAGCATTCCTTTTGCCGTATTTGCCGAGACGAACATTCTGGAGAGCCTTTACGCGAGAAAACTTCGGGCGCTTTTTGAAGTTATCGCCGATTTGTCAAAGGAACACCTTTTAGCCGAGGCTCTTTTTATTGATTTTCTGGGTCTTTCAAATCTTGATGTTTATAAAATTTTAGAGACGAGGTTTGGCGAAAAGTTTCGCCTTATGGATATTTTAAAGAGCGACAGGAAGCTCAAAGAAGCCGGCGTTGAATTGCCGGAAAAATTTTTGTATTTTGCCGAGAAGCTTATTTTATGGAATCGGATGGCAAAAAACCGCGGGCTTGCGGAAGTTTTTGAAGCTGTTGTCCGGGAATCGGGACTTTTGCCTTTTGTGCTCAATGAAAATGGGTCGGCTAAAATCATGGAAGAAATAACCTCTTTTTTTGATGAAGCAAAGCGTATGGAAGAATCTGCAAGGGGAGCGAGCCTATCGGATTTTTTGGAGCATTTGAGGGTTATGGAAGAACATGAAATTCCTATCGGAAAAAAAGAGGAGGATATCGGGGCGGAAGCGGTGAAGCTTATGACGGCTCACAAGTCAAAGGGCTTGGAATTTGACTATGTGTATATCATGGGAGCCAACAATGGGGTGTGGGGAAATAACAGGGGGAAGCATGAATTTTCCCTCCCTCAAAATTTGGTTTCTTCGGATTTTGCGCCGGGAGAGCTTGATGACGAAAGAAGGCTTTTTTATGTCGCTTTGACTAGAGCCAGGAAGGAGGTAATTGCTACTTATCATTTGAAAAATGATGACGGCAGGGGGCTTCTCCCTTCGCCTTTTTTGGAAGAGATTTCGGATGAACACAAAGAATGCGTGTCGGGTGATTCTAATTCTCCCTTTCCTCCCACCCCCCCCGCTCGCAGACTCGCCCTCCATACTGGAGCTGTCCACTCTTTCGCTCTCGATGACTCGAGCAGAAAGAGTCTTGCGAAGCTCCAAGTATTCGCTTCTCACCCCCCTCGGGCAGGGGGGAAGGAAGACAAAACCTTGCTTTTCGCGCCCCCTCGCTCTTTTGGCGTTGATCTTCGCGATAAAAAATACTTATCCCATCTTTTTCTGGAACAGGGTCTGAATGTTTCAGCTTTAAACTCCTATCTTGAATGTCCGTGGAAATATTTTTTCAACAACTTGATCCGGCTTCCTTCGGCTAAAGACAAGTGGCTTCTTTACGGAACGGCTATCCACAGCGCTCTTAAAATATTTTTTGACAGGTATCGGGAGGAAAAAGACTTATCAAAAAAGGATTTTATTTTTGCGTTTGAAAATTCTCTGAAGCGTCTGCCTGTTTCTTCCAAAGATTTCGCTGAAGCTTTGAAAAAAGGGGAGAAAGCTCTTTCCGGATACTACGGAGCTTACAAAAATTCCTGGCCTCGGAATTCTCTGACGGAATATAAAATTTCAGGCATATTGCTTCCGATAGAGAAGGGGAAAGAAATTATCAACCTTCCTCTCCGGGGAAACTTGGATAAAATTGAAATTCTCTCCGGCTCCGAAGTCAATGTGGTAGATTACAAGACAGGCAGGCAAAAAACAAGGAACGAAATTGAGGGAAAAACGAAATCTTCCGACGGGAATTACAAACGCCAGCTTGTTTTTTACAAATTGCTTTTAGACGGGCATGGACATTGTAACGCCTGTCCAAAGGGAAATAAAAATGGATTTAAAATGGTTTCGGCGGAAATAGATTTTCTTGAACCGGACGAAAAAGGAAGGTACCGCAAGGAAAAATTCATAATCAGCGACGATGAAGTTTCAGAGCTCAAACAAACCATCCAAAAAACCGCTTTGGAAATTTTAGATTTTTCTTTCTGGGACAAAACCTGCGGGGAGAAGGATTGCGAATGGTGCAAACTAAGGGAAACAATGAAAGATGTTTCTGTCATTTCCGCTTCCGATCGCAGTCTAGGACAGGCTCCGGCGGAAATGGAGAATTAGGTAATAAAACCCTAGATTCCCCCCGGAGTTTACCCTCGCGAAGGCGGGGACGGGAATGACAGAAAATACTAAAATTCCGAGCTCCGTAATTCAAAGTTAAACAAAAAAATCCACAATTTTGATTCGGTAGCGAAATAAAGGAAATTCCCCTAAAATCGCCCAAAAAATTAAGACCAAAATCTACTACTGGGTCAATCATTTTCAAATGGTCACCAAAAAACGGCTTGAATTAAGGTTATTTTACGATTTTTACCAATAACTTACGATCGTATGAAAATGGGCACATGATTTTTAAAAACGTGGTGTAATATTTTTGTAGGCGATTATGGTTGCGCAATGTGTTTACAAGAAATTAGTTTTTTATGAACGGATAAAATTTTATGAACGGATAAAAATAGGCCTAAAATACAAAAATAGATATAAAACACATTAGACTTATTTTAAACGATCGTTTAAAATAAGTATAAT
>CAYGHQ010000001.1:0-54249 GCA_964349845.1 uncultured Candidatus Saccharibacteria bacterium | reverse complement strand
TTGACATAATTTAGCAAAATCCAGCTATAGCTGGATTTTGCTAAATTATGTCAATAGTCAGTTAAGATTATAGAGTTAAATTATAGTTACTTAAAATTAAGGCTGGTTAAGGGTTACTTAAGATTAGGGTTGATTAAGATCATAGGCAGTTAAGACCAAAGGTGGGTAAGAGTAAATTTTTTAAATTATCTAGTTTGCGGTGTAAAAGGTTATGTCGTAAAAAGAAAAAGCCGGCAAAATCATCTGATGATTTTGCCGGCCGCGCGATTCCATTTTGATTCCGGAATCAGGAAATGAACTCAAGTATGGTATTGGCGCACCTTTCGGCCGCTTTCCCGTCGTTGGGCAAATGGTGTTTAACTGCTTTTTGCCATTTCCCATACTCACTGGGATACTCTGAAATAATCCGCAGAAATCCTTCTGGCTCGGAAACTTCATAGGCGCACTCATAATTCACTAGGGGAAATCTCTCAATCCCTCCCAAATTTTTACTCATCATTTGCCGGCCGATTTCGGATGTCCAGCTTGCCGGCACAGATCCCAACATGGCGGCCTCCACTAATCCTGTTGAGTATATGGAAACCGTAATATGAGAATAGAACATAAGTTGTCTTGTGGGAACGTTTGAATGAACCCATAAAACATCTGCTTCCATGGAAGCAAGAATTTCCAACCACTCCGCTCGTCCCTCCTTAATTTTCGGATGGAGGCGAGGAATAATAACTACATCATCCAGCCTTTTTACCGCTTCTGCCATGCCATGGAGCATTGGGGTTGTGGATTCGTCCTGTCCCAAGACGAGAATTGCAGTACTTTGCCCTATTTTCTTTGCGACAGTGATATTTTCCCCGACCTCTTTGAGGTTATCCATCGCCGGGAAGCCGGTGACGACAACTTTTGGCGGTTTTCCCGCATAGGGAGCGTACTCCTTTACCAATTTTTCCGCGAAGGGATCCGGCGCCAAAACCAAGTCCGGAATTGCCGTTGAACGACAGTGAACTCCCCAAATATCGTGAACGTGTACAAGGGGAATTCCCATGTTGTTGGAGGCTAGTCCGTATTTTTCTCCGAGGTTAATCGGGGATCCAAGTCCGCAAATCACCGCCTGCGGATTAAAGCTTTTCAACAGCGCTTCGGGAGAGACTGCATTTTCGTCGTTAAGCCACCGTCCTTCCTTGAACCATTTCACGTGGGACAATTCTTCTGCTACTACCGACACCACCTGCCCCGATTGTTCTAACTGCCGAGCAATTGGCGACAGAGTATTGTATTCTCCAAGATCTTTTGTAACTATCAGTATTTTTTTTGTTTTGGCCATTTTGGCCTCCTTTCTTTGCCCTTCCGTAGCTTTATGCGAAGGAGGGCTTGCCCCGCGTAGCTCCTTCGAGCGAAGCGGGGTATTTTTGAGTTTTTTTCTATTGCTTTTTCAAAGAAACTATACTTTTAGCTTCTGGTATATAGTTTATCATAAGGGTGTTTAAAAGTCAATAGGTAAAAAAGCCTTAATTTATGGCATAATATTGGACATGAATAAAGAGAAAATCTCTTGCTCTGTCGGCATACTTTCCTTCAATTCGGAGAGGGGAATAAGAAAGGCGCTGGAATCTGTAAAGGATTTTGCGGAAATAATTATTTGCGATGGGGGAAGTACAGATAAAACGACAGAAATTGCGAAAGAATTTGAATGCAAAATTATTTTTCAAGATCAAAAATTTAAATATGAGAACAACCGGATAAGAGATTTTTCAGGTGTCAGAAATCAGATGCTTGAGGCATCAAATTACCTGTGGTTTTTTTATGTTGATTCGGATGAATCTCTGACAAATGAAGTTGTTTCGGAAGTGAGGGAAATTATTGAAAAAAATACTTCACCTTCTCTCTATTGGGTGCCGAGGAAATATGTGATTGATGGAAAAATTATTGATTGCGCTTCCACTTACCCTTCAAAACAGATGAGATTTTTCCATAGGGAAGCGGGGGATAAATTTATAAAAACAATTCACGAAAGGATTGATCCAAAGCCTGACTATCCGGTTCTTTCCCTCAAAAATTTTATGCTTGTTCCCCAAAGCGGGAACGTTGAGGAAATTAGAAAAAAGTGGGATTATTATGTGAATTTGGAGTGTGAACGCCGTCCGAAAATATCATTTATGGATTGGCTTAAGGTTTGTCTGGAAAATTTAAAAATTTCTCTCCTTTTTGCTTTCCGCTCCCTTCGTAATATTTTTTTCTGTCGGGGATCCAAAATGCTCTTTGCGCTGGAATGGGAACGCCATCGTTATCATTTCAATCTTTGCAAGAACCTCTTTAAAAACATAAAATTGTAGCTATGCTCCAAAAACAGAAAGTGATAGTTGTTCTGCCGGCTTATAATGCCGAGTCTACTCTGGAGAGAACTCTGGCTGATGTGCCTATGGATTTTGTGGATGAAATAATTCTGGTGGATGATGCCAGCCGGGACAATACCGTGGATGTGGCGCGAAATCTTGGGAAAAAATTGGCTAAGCCTTTTATTGTAGTTCGGCACGATAAAAATAAAGGCTATGGAGGAAATCAGAAAACTTGCTATAAAACTGCTTTGGAGAGAGGGGCGGATATTGTGGTCATGCTTCATCCGGATTATCAGTATGATCCCAAGCTGATAAAATATTTTGTGGAATTTATCCGCGATGGGTATTTTGATGTGATGTTGGGGTCGCGGGTCAGGAGCCGGTGGGAGACTTTGGCCGGAGGGATGCCAGCCTATAAATATATCGCCAACAGGGCTCTTTCCGCTTGGGAAAACTTGGTTTCTGGACAAAATTTCTCCGAGTGGCACACAGGAATGCGGGCTTATAGCCGGAAGGCTCTCCTGTCTGTGGATTTCGCTAAATTCTCAGACGATTTTATTTTTGATACGGAGATGCTTTTTAAAATAGTGGAGAAAAGGTTTAAGGTGGGGGACATTCCGGTGCCGGTTCGGTATTTCAAAGAAGCCTCGTCTATTAATTTCGGACGCAGTATGAGATACGGAATTTTAACTGTTTGGGAGTCTTTTAAATTTCTTGGCAGGAAGATAAAGAATTTTTTTTTAAAATCGGACGCGGGAGATAATAATAGCGACGGGAATATGAGGAGAAGTTCCGCAGTTTTTTTTCTTTCCGTTGTTCTTATTTTTGTCGGGGCGGTATCTTTATGGACTCTTTCCACCAAACCAAAACTCTGGGTGGATGAAGCTAAGGGGATTGAAATGGCCAAAAGCTTTTATGAGTCCGGCAAGCTGGATATTGAAATTTCCCCGGGAGTTTTCTCGGGCGTTTCTTATGTCCTCCAATCAACCGGTTATCCTGTAACTCTGCCCCTAGCTTTATTTTTCGGGATTTTCGGATACGGCCTCGCGGAAGCGAGAATTTATATGCTTCTTTGGATGATTTTAGGCCTCTATGTAATCTTTTTTGTCGGCAAGAAGTTTTTTGGAACAAAAAACGCTTTGCTGGCTTTGTTTCTTATTGCTACTTTCGCCTCGTTTTATGACAACGGCCGGACGGTGGTCGGGGAGATTCCGGGTTTTTTGTTTTTAGTATCGGGGATGTATTTCTGGATTGAAAAGAGATATTTTTATTGGACGGGAATTTTTTGGGGACTTGCCATAGTCGCCAAGCCCTCCGTTTATCTTATCCTTGTCCCGGCTATGATAGTTGTTCTCCTTTTGGAGCGGAAAGGATTTTTCAAAAAAATTTTAAAAATAGCGGTAGGGATGTTTCCGCCGGCTGTCGTTTGGATTATTCTAGTTTTTCAAGGCCTTTGGTCGCGGGAATCTTTGCTGGCTATCTTTAATTTTTACAAAAATCCCTATGGAGTTTCCATTAAAGAAAATATGGTTTCCAACCTGCTTAACTTTTTTCATTCCACGACTCTTATTTATTTTGGAATTTTATTTTTAGCTGTTGTATTAGCTCATTATTTCTTGAAAGAGGAGAGGCTTAAGCCGATTTTTAACTTTGTTATAATTTTTGCCATACTAGCTTTTGTCTACTATCTCCGCAGTCCCGGCTGGCTTCGCTATATCATTGCCGGAGAACTTTTGATACTTTTTTTAATTCCCGTTTCTTTCAAAATTATTTTGGAAAGAACGGCTGGTTATTTGCCGAGATTAAAGGGGAAAATAAATCCGGCTTTTTTCCAAGTTTCCCTTATTTTTATTTTAATTGCCGTTCAAACAGTTCATCTTTTTGCCGGAGCCGATATTTTTTATTCGGACAGAGATATCATGGCCAGTTCTTATCTTAATGACACCTTTCCCGAAAAAACTATCGGCCTAGCCGACTCTTTAAGTCTTGCTATTTTTGTTCCTCGCGAAAAAAGATATCAGACCCTTGATGAAACGGTTATTCCCGTTTCTGTTTTTAATTCTCTCTATACAAATCCTCAAATTTTTGCGAAAGACGCCAAATTGGAGGTTATTGTTGTTCCTGCAGGCAAAAAGATCGGAGAAAGCGATTTTCAATCGCTTCAAAAAAATTACAAGCTTTTTTCGGAGGAAAGCGGATATTATATTTACACTATCAAATAGAATGGCCAACTTTATCCCTCTAAAAAATTATATGTTTTTCTGCCTTGACCGCGTGATTGCGGACTATAATTTATCCGCGCCATTTTTGGACTTGGGATGCGGAGTGGGAGATTTAAGCAAATATCTGGCGGAAAAAGGCTGGCAGGGGACAGCTTTGGATTCCTCAGGTGTCGCAATAGAGAGGACTCAAAAAACATTGGCTGGCTTTCCTAATGTAAAAGTCTATAAAAAGCCTCTTTTTGAAGAAAGCGGATTTTACCGGACAATTCTCCTTTGGGATGTTTTGGAACATATTTCCGATGATGAAAGCGTCTTAAGAAAAATATCCTCCCTTCTTCTTCCCGGGGGATATGTTCTTATTGCGGTGCCAAGCAATCCCAAAGAGTGGAGATGGGACGATGACTTTTACGGGCATTTTAGGCGATATACAGAGGAAGATTTGCGAAAAAAAATAATTAATGCTGGACTCTCTCCTGTTTCCTGCTTTGATTTCACTTTTCCGATTTTTTGGATTATGAGAAGAATGTATACGAAATGGAAAAAACCGAGCATAGGGAAGGAAGATAAAAATGAAAAAACCGGCAAAAGCTCAACTGTAAACGCTTGGGATATTCCCTTTGTTTCCGGTTTTTTCAACAGGCCGAATTTTTTCTGGAATTTAATATACAGAATACAGTTCAAGTTTTTTAAGAATATGATAAAAAACGGACACGAGATGTTTGTTCTCGCCCGAAAAAACGCATGAAAATCTGTTATTTCGGCATTTACAATCCGACGGCCCCCAGAGACAAAATTTATTTTGACGGCTTGAAAAAGCAAGGGATAGAGATTTTGGAGTGCGTTGATTCTTCTTCCGGCTTGTCCAAATATTTTCGCCTTTGGAAAAAACACAAAAATCTAAAGGGGGAATACGATATTTTATGGGTCGGCTATTTAAGCGCTCTTTTGGTTCCCTTGGCCTATGCCATATCATCCAAAAAAATTATCTTTAACGCTCTGGCTTCGTCTTATGAGACTTATGTTTTGGACAGAGCTGTTTATTCAAAATTTTCTCCGAGAGCATGGCTTTTCTGGGTGTTAGATTTTTTTGCTTTTCATTTGGCTGATATTTCTTTGATTGAAAGCGAAGAACAGAAGAAATTCATTTCCCGATTTTTTTTCATTTCCTCTAAAAAATTAAAAGTCGTCTTTACCGGCGCGGATGAGGAAGTTTTCCATCCCGATCCTTCCACAAAAAATAGGGAAGAATTTACGGCAGTTTTCCGTGGAATGTTCCTTCCGGCGACTGGAGCGGAATATGTCATTGAAGCGGCGCGGATTTTGGAAAAAGAAGACGTAAAATTTCTTGTAATCGGCTGGGGGCAGGAGCTTCCGAAGATAGAAAATCTTATAGAAAAATATAAACTTACGAATGTGGAACTTGTAACTTATTTTTTGCCAGCAGACGAGCTTAGAAGAAGAATTTTAGAGTGTCATGTCATGCTCGGGCAGTTCGGGGCGAATAAAAGGATGGATAGGACCATTCAGCATAAAACATTTGAAGCTTTGGCTCTCGGCATGCCCTACATCACCCGCGATTCCCTAAGCAATCGGGAAATTTTGGAAGACGGGGGGAATTGCCTTTTTGTTCCGCCGGAGAGTCCGGAAAAAATAGCCGAAAAAATTATTTTTCTGAAGGGCAATCCGGAAGTCAGGCAAAGAATCGGCAAGGGAGGCAGGGAAACTTTTGAAAAGAAAGTTTCCGAGGAAGTTTTAAGCAAAGAAGTTTTGTTTCTTGTCGGCCAGTAAAGAATCTATCTCTTTTATAACCGTTTCCGGCGCTATGTCATTGATGTTGGCGTCTGTTTTATTTTTATATTTCTTTTTCAAAAAATCCCAATTGCTTTTATTTTCCGCTTGAAGCTTTGGGGGATAAATTGGCCTGAAAGAGGAAGTTAATTCCGGAGGATATGGAGAAAAACGGCCAAAATGACGGCCGTTTAAGAGAGAAATTACTTTTGCCCCCACAGCCGCGCCCATATGAGCGGCTACCGTATCGTTTGTTATGATTATTTTGGCTTTGGAAAGTATCTTGGCGAATTCCGGAAGGGATTTTCCGGTGAAGTCTTCGGGTTTAGAATTTAGGCAGTTTTCTGCCACCTTCTCGTAATATTTTTTATCGTCCCTGTTTCCGCATACGCAAGATTTCAGATTATATTTTTCCTTGAGATAATCGGCAATCCTGGCGAAATTTTCCGGTTTCCATCTTCTGTTTTCGTGGCTGGCTCCGGGGAAAATGACGGCGAAATTTTTATCCAGATCAAGATTGGTCCGGATTTTTTGCGTGTCAATGAAAAATCTCTGATCTATTTTCTGATCCAAAACTTGTTCAAAAAAAATGCGATATCTTAAAAATTCAAAAAAGATTTCCGGCCCCCTCGGGATAAGCTTTGTGTAGTATTTATCAGTAATCTCTTTTTGATGGGGTTTCATGTTAAGTATCTCCTGGTCGCTCTCGCTTCCTATTCTTTCCGGAGCATTGGTAATTCTTGCTAAAAAATCAGGAATAACTTCTCGCCCGTAAGAAGGATGTAAAACCGCCTCAAAGCCTCTTTTCCATGCCTCATGAAATATTGACCACGTGTATTTCAAATCTTTCCGGATCTTTCCTTTTTCTATCCAGATAAAATCATCAATAAATTCTTTATCTAAACATTCCGCCAAATCTTTATAGGCGATATTTCCGCATAAAGTTATTTTCCAATCTTTATACTTTTCGCTTTTTCTAACCGCCTCCAGAAAATTTCTGAATAAAACATAATCGCCGATGGCGTCATATTTGAGAATGAGCAGGGTTTTAGGCGTAACTTTTTGTCTCGGCGAGATAAGAAAAAAAATCCAAGGAAGATACCCCAATAGTATTTTATCTCTGGCCATAAGGAGAAAGGCTTTCATTTAAAGGCTATAATACCTTCTTTTTGCTATGTTTTCAATGAAAGCGATTATTCCGGAGTTGTCAATTTAGAAATCGTTTGTTTTCTGCTATAGTTCTTGTCAGATTTTTGAACATTTACAAAAAGTTCCGCCTTGCGGGACATAAAGAAAGGAGTGTTATGAAGCGTTTAATTATCGCGTCCCATTACTCAAGCATAGAATCTTTGGGGATTATGTGTCTTGCTACGGTCGCTAAAGTGGCCGGATGGGAAGTTAAAGTCTGTCTTGCCAAAGGGAGAAATTTTGAACCTGTGATAGAGGAAGCTCTAAAATTTGGAGCAAGTTTGGTGGCTTTTTCCGTTTGGACTGGCTACCATCTTCAAATTTTTTCAGTTTGCTCCAAGCTTAAAAGTCTAGGAATCAAAGTAGCTATGGGAGGTCCTCATGTCACTTATTTCGCTTCCGAGTGTCAGAGATATTCCAACTGGGCAGTCAAAGGAGAAGGTTTCCGCATATTTCGGAGAATTCTTGAAGGTCTGGAGCCGGAGGGAATTTGTTTTGATCCGAAACATTTGGCGGAAGGATTCCCCATGCCGGACAGAGAATCTGTTTACGAAAGATATCCGGAATTCGCGGAAAGTCCCATTAAGAGCGTTATTTGCTCTTTGGGATGCCCGTTCAGTTGTAGCTACTGCTACAATTCGTTGTATAAGAAAATTTATAACGGATTCAGTCTTAATGTCAGGCCCGTGGATGATGTTGTTGAAGAAGTTTTGCGTTTGCAAAAACGCTGGCCTCTTCAATTAGTGTATTTCCAGGACGACATCTTCGGATTTAACCTCTCGTGGCTTTCCGAATTTGCCAAAAAATGGAAAGAAAAGGTTGGAGTTCCGTGGCATTGCCAAATTCGCCTTGAGCTTACGAAAGATGAAAGACGGCTTGACCTCTTCAAGGAGGCCGGCTGTACGGGAATTACGGTAGCTATTGAGTCCGGAAACGAATTTCTTCGCCGGTTTGTTCTCTTGCGTCATATGAGCGAAGATCTTATCTTTGAAGGTGTTCGGAGGATAAAAGAAAGAGATTTAGCTCTTCGCACGGAACAGATTCTTGCGGTTCCTTTTAGCGACATTGAAACCGATCTTGAAACACTTAAGATGAATATTTCTCTTAAGCCGGAAATCGCATGGACATCAATATTAGTTCCGTATGTTGGGACAGAAATTGGGAATCTTGCTTCAAATTTCGGCTTCTACAACGGCAACAATGATGAGTTGTCAGATTCTTTTTTTGACAGAAGCATTTTAAGACATATTGCGGGAGGGCCTCGGTCAATAAAGCCAATTGTTTTAAAAAATATGCTACCATCGGAAAATAATCCCTTGTGCCGTATGAAAGCTGTTACTTGTGGCGGAATTTTTGGGGCAGATGTCTGTTTTGCTGATTCCGGCTGTTATCTTGGAAAGATTGAATATCTTTCTCGCGTGGAAAGTGAAATTTATCGGGAGAGAATGGCTGTTTTGCAGAGATGTTTTGTCTGGTTTGCCAAAATTCCCGCGGGAGAATTGTTGGCTGGAAAAATTACGGGACTATTTCCGGAAGATCTTTCGTGGAAAAGAGTCGGGGAGGAAACGCGAAGACATCTTGAAAAAAATGGATGCAAAGAAAAACTGGAAGGATGGGAAAATAACCTCTATGAAGAAGCCGATTATTCTTCCGAGACTGTTCCTCGGATATTATCTGACAACCCTTTCTTTTTTTGTTTCTTTCCTTCTGGCGGAGAACTGGCGAGAACTTTTGCGGGGGAATTCGGTAAAGAATATCTTTCTAGAAAAGTTTTTGATACAGCCGGATCTCTTGGAAGGAGATGGCTCTATGAGCGCTCTTTGTATAAAATCAAATCGGCTAAACCGCCGATTGCTTTCTTTTAACGCAAACACCCTCTATTTTAGAGGGTGTTTTTTTTATGTCTAATTGTTAATTTCCAGTTCTTTGTTTATTTTTTTGAGATAACCATAAGATTGAATTATTTTTTCTTTTAAGTATGATTAAGCATAGCAATTTTAGCCATTCATTAAAGTATCATGATAAAAGGACAGAAAATTATCTCCCTGATACCTCTTCGCGGGGGGTCAAAGTCAATTCCTTACAAGAACATCAAGCCGATAGCCGGACACCCGCTTTGCTACTTCGTTTTGAAAGCGGCTGCCCGGTCTAAATATATTGACGAGGTTTATGTTTCTACCGAAGATCAGAAGATAAAAAAGGCGGTGGAAGAATTGGGCTTGGGGGTAAAAATTATTGACCGCCCGATGGAGCTTGCGGGAGATAAGTCCACAACTGAATCCGTAATGCTTCATTTTGCCGAAAAAGTTCCCAATTTTGATATTATAAATCTCATTCAAGCTACCACTCCTTTCACGTCTAGCGAAGATTTGGACATAGCCATTGAAATGTTCGCGGAGCAAAAACTGGACTCTCTCCTTACCGGCGTGCTCCATAAGAAATTCTTTTGGACTCCTTTCGGCATTCCTCTCAATTATGATTACAAAAAAAGGCCGATGAGGCAGGATTTTGAAGGAGTGGTGCACGAGAACGGCGCTTTTTATCTCACCAAAAAAGAAATACTTCTTAAAGATAAGTGCCGCCTTGGAGGAAAAATAGGCATTTATGTTTTTCCGGAAGGAGCGGTGGATATTGACGAGCCGGCTGATTGGATGGAAGCGGAAACAGCTTTACTAAAGAAATTCGGAAAAACATCGTAGTATCTATCTTGTAAATACAAAACGAAGCTAATTTGTACGATCGTACAAATTAGCTTCGTTCTAAAAAACTGACTCTTTAATATCCATTTTAAGTTAAGAGAAATACAGAAAATGAAAATTGAGCAAAAAAATAAAAAATTATTGGAAAAAGCGAAAAATGTTAAAGCGGTTGTGTTTGATGGTTTGGGAGTTCTCTTTTCGGCTACTGTTTTTGTTGATCCGGAAAAAGGGGAAGTCTTGCGGACTCGAAGTCATGCGGACGGGCAGGGGATTTCTCTTTTGCGGGGGGCTGGGATAAAGGTGGCTTTTGTGACGGCCGGAGGAGACGGATTTTTGGATATGATCGGAAATAAAATGAACTCCCTTCCTTCGGTACAAAGCGGAAAATGGGACAGAGTTTCTGTCTTTAAAGGGGTGATAGGGAAAGATAAAATACCGCCGGTGGAAAAATGGCTTTCAGAAAATAGCATTGATTGGGACGAATGCGCCTACATGGGAGATGATATTGGCGATTATGAAATTATGAAAAAAGCCGGATTTCCATCCGCTCCTTCTCAAGCGGAAAAAATAATCAAAGATATTTCGCTTTTTATATCGGAAAGGCCTGGCGGGGAAGGGGCAGTCAGAGACCTGACAAACTTTATTCTGGAAGCGAAAGGAATTGATTTTACTTCTCTTGATATGAAATAAAAAGAAAACTCTGCCCGTAGGGCAGAGTTTTTTGAAACTCCTGTAAGTTAAGCGACCGAAATCAAAGTTGCTCCAATTGCGATGAGTATTCCCCCGAATAATCTATTTTTGAAGCCTATTTTTTCTTTTAAGAAAATGAAGGCAAAGACTATTACAAGAGGGATATAGATTCTTTTCAGCGTCCCGACGTACGGAGTAATTCCGTATCTGAAGGCTGCCGAAGAAAACCAAATCGCTCCGCAAAATATTATGCTGGTCAGAACTATTTTCCAGCTAATCTTCGGAATGCCTCCTTCAATTTCTTTATTCTTTAAGGCATAAAGAAAATTGAAAACTGCAGTAATCCCAAAAACTATTACGCCGGCGAAGGCTACATTTGCTCTCCTGTAAGCGAGAGCGTCAAAATTTAGGCTTATGCTTGCCAGAAAGGCTGCCAAAAAAGCAAACCTGACCCCTTTGCTCTTTCCAAGAAGGAGAAAAGGGGCTAGGTAGTCTTTCGGCTTAATTTCTTGTCCGGATTTCTTTTTTTCAAAAAAGTCCTGGATGTTTAAGAGATAAGTTCCTATGACCATTAGCCATATCCCGACCCACCCCCAGAATGTCGGGTACTCTCCAAGGATTATTATGCTTGTGAGTATGACAACAGCGGGGGTGGTTGAGTAAATAGGCGTGACCAAAGAAACTTCTTCCAGCGCTTTGGCTCTGACTATAGAGTATTGAATAAAAATATTCAATATTCCCGTAATAACAGCTGGCAAAAGCCACCCGCTTTTTAGTTCAAGCCCTCCTGTAAAGGGTATGAGGCAAGCTAATGCTAATATAGCTATGAAGCTGGTTAAGGAAACGAAAAGCCCGCTTTTATCCTTCCAATCAGGAACATTATTGAAGATATTTTTGGTAAGGATTGTGTAGAAAGCTATAAATAAGCCTCCTAAAAGAATCATAACAAGACCGGTGAAATTCATTTTTGCGCTTTCTTTGATTGTCAAAAAACGAACTAACTTTTAATATGTTAGCATAGATAAGTTTTTTAGTCAATACCTGAATATAAATTTGTCCATGATATGATTTAAAACTGATGACAGAGGATAAAAAACCAAAACTATTTCTCATATTCCACGGGAGGTTTCCGGGGGAGAAGGCGGCGGCGCTTTTTGCGGCAAAAAGCGCCGAATCTTTTTCGGATGCCGGTTTTGAGGCAACACTCCTTGTTCCTCGCCGTCTTGGCAGATCTAGAGAAAAATACTCGGATTATTACGGGATCAAGCCGAATTTCAAAGCGGTTTTTTTGCCGGTGATTGATTTATTTTTTTGGAAAATTTTTAGCCGGATAGCTTTTTTGAAGAGCTATTTTTCCTTTTCTCTTTCTTCGCTTGCCTATCTTCTCTTAAAGGCGGATAAAAAAGATATTATTTATTCCAATGAAGCTCTGCCTCTGTTTTTGGCTTCATGTTTTTTCCCGCGGACTGTTTATGAAATGCACGACTATCCGGACAGGAAAAAAAGTTTATGGAGCTTTTTCCTCAAAAGAATGAAGGCGATTGTTTCCACCAACAAGTGGAAAAAAGAAAAACTTTCGGAAGATTTTAAAATTTCTCCGGAAAAAATCTTTTACGAGCCGAATGCCGCCGATCTCAAAGCTTTCTCGCTTTCAATTTCTGCCGAGGATGCCAGAAAAACTCTTCTTCTTCCTTCTGGTAAATTCGTAATCACTTATGTCGGCTCTCTCCGCACGATGGGAATGGAGAAAGGGATTGATACTGTTCTAAAAACAGCTTCTTTGGAAAAAGGGGAAGACAGCATTTTTCTTTTTGTGGGCGGAAACGCGGAAGACGTGGAATTTTACAAGAAAAAATCGGCAGAACTTGGGGCGGGAGAACGGACTTTTTTCGCGGGGAGCGTCAGACATTCGGATATTCCTCTTTATCTTCGCGCTTCCGATATTCTCCTTGCTCCCTTTCCGAAAGGAAAACATTACGAGTATTTTATGTCTCCCATGAAAATTTTTGAGTACATGATGAGCGGGAGGCCGATAATCGCCACCTCGCTCCCTTCCATAAGGGAAATTTTGAATGAAAGAAACAGCTTCATAATTTCTCCGGACGACGACAAGGAGCTTTTCCGGACTATTTTTGAAATAAAAAAATCAAAGGACAAAGGAGAAATTCGCGCCGGCGAAGCCTACAAAGACGCCACCAAATACACATGGGAAAAACGCGCCCTCCGGATCAAGGAGTTTTTAAACAAAAATTCAAATTTTTAGCAGGGATTTAATGGCGAATTTGAGAAGTTTTGGCAATGACTCTTTTTTGTTTAGATAAGGGGAAAGGGGAGATTGCCGGAATCTTTTCCATGCGAAAAGGCCGAGACGGGAATTGGCGGAGAGGAAGGAGAGGAAAATTTCGGCGGAAACTTCTTTAAACAATTTATCTGAAAATGCCCGTGTTTCTTCGTTGGCTTTGATTAATTTCAGAAGCCATTTTTCTTTTTTTTCCAAAAAGTCTTTGATGTCAGATTCGGGGTAGTGATAGTTTGTCCGGTGGATTTGAAGATCTTCGGGAGTTGGCGTTATTCCGAGCCTTAAAAGCTCTCTTCTTGTCACTTTTTCGCTTCCGGAGCCTCTCTCATATTTTTTGCTTATTCCGCCGGAGCTTATGTTTTCTCCGTGGATTCTGTAAAGGGTGAGAACTTCCGGCAAGTTCCATACTTTGGATGTTTCAGCTATTCTTGCCCATAATTCATAGTCCTCGGCTGGAGCAAAGCCTTCCCTGTATCTTTCTTCGGGGAGAGCGTTTTTTCTCATCATAACTGATGATTGGGTAAAACAGTTGTTGAAAAGAAGGCGGATAGGAATTTTTTCCGGAGGAATTTTTTCTTTCCAGATTACACCTGTTTCTTTTCCTTTTTCGTCTATCAGTTTCACTCCTGTCCCTATCATTCCAAATTCCGGATTTTCGGAAAGAAAATTGTATTGTTTTTCAAGGCGGGAAGGGACCATTAAGTCGTCTGAATCCAAAAGAGCGATAAATTCTCCGCGAGATTCTTTTATGCCTTTGTTTCGGACGGCTACAAGACCGGTGTTCCCTTCATTTTTTATGATCCTTATCCTTGGATCATTGAAAGATTGCGTAATCTCCATACTTTTGTCGGTAGAGCCGTCGTCAATTATTAAAAGCTCAAAATCGGAAAAAGTCTGGGCGAGAACGCTTCTCATAGATTCCGCGACGAACTTTTCGCGGTTGTAGACCGGCATAAAAACGGTTATTTTAGAAGACATGATGTATAAAATTAAGGCGTGGGTTTGTCATTCCCGTGGCTTATTGTGAGCGGGTTGAACCAAGGCGGGAAATCTATTTATTAAATCCGAAATTCGAAGCACGAAATCCGAAACAAAACCCGAAATAGAAGAAAATCTCAAATTCTAAACAAGGACACATAAAAATCCCGTTTAGATATTTGAATTTTGACTCTATTTGGCTTCGTTTGTTTCGAATTTCGGATTTCGTGCTTCGAATTTAAATCTTTACCCACCCTTCTGGTATCAAGTCCTTTGTGTTCAAAGAAGGATGATTAAACCACTTTTTGGGAGCAATAACGATTTTTTCAGGATTCCTGTTAAGCCACGCTCCCCACCAGCTGAACGTGGAATTGGCTATGATATTGTGTCTACACTCACTCATAAGAGCAAGCTCTTCAAAATCCTCTATTTCTGATTTAGAAACGAAAACGGCGGGGAATTGAATTTTTAAATTCTCCTTGACCCACGCGATATCATCTGAAAATATGAAAAAAACAGGATGGCTTGTTTTTCCAGCTACGAAAGCCACCGCTTTCTCGTAATATTCCGGATGGCATACTCCGAAGATTTCATTTAAATGCTTTTTGGAAACGTAATCCCCTCGGCGAACATGGATGGAAACGGGATTTTCCGTGGCCTCCATCTGGGCGGAAATTTTTCCGGCTTCCGCTTGAAAAGGTTTTTTAAGAGAAAATTCCTGCCGGATATTTTCCTCTTTATCTTTGAAATATTTTTCACTTTGCCAGTAGCCGTCAAGATAGGCGTTGTCTTTAAGAGAAAGCAGTTTAGAATTCCACGGAGAAAAAGGCTCTTCCTTAATCCACGAAGGGGAGACGAGATTTTTTAAAAAATTTCCCTTGGCTTCTCTGGTCTCTTCCGATAAAGCGAAATCCGCTTTTATCTTGAAATTTTGGAGAGAATACTTCCGGAGCTTGTATTCCTGAAACGAACTCACATCCAGCTTGAGTTCTGTTTCAACGCGCAAAGAAGCCGCTCTTCCGGCGGCATATTGAAACATCTGATTTCCGAGACCTCCTTGTAGTTTTACAATTACCATTGATTTGCGTCCTACTTGAAGTTGTTTATTTCTTTAATGATGTACTCTATTTCTTCATCCGTCAATTCCGGGAAAATAGGCAGGGAGAGAATTTCCTTGGCCACTTTTTCCGTTTCGGGCAACGACCCTTCTTTGTATCCCAAAAATTCATAGGCTTTTTGAAGGTGAACGGGGAAGGGATAATGGATTCCCATCCCGATACTTTTCTCTTTGAGATATTCCGTCAATTTATCCCGTTTTTTTGTTCTTGCGACAAAAAGGTGGAAAACGTGTTTGGTTTCCGGTCTTTTTTTAGGGAGAATTATGGCGGGATTTTTAATTTTTGAGATATACTGTCCAGCAATTTCAATTCTCCTTTGGTTTCTTTTATCCAAATATTTTAAATTTATTGAAAGTATGGCGGATTGGATTTCATCAAGCCGGCTGTTCCAGCCTTCCACGTGAGAGAAGTAGGTTCCTTTCATGCCGTACATCCGGAGCATTGCCGATTTCTCGGCGATTTCTTTGCTTTTTGTGGTTATCATTCCTCCGTCTCCGCAGGCGGATAAATTTTTTGTTGGGTAAAAGCTCCATGCGGAAGCGTTTCCGAAACTTCCGACTTTCTTGCCCCCGATTTCCGCTCCCGCGGATTGGGCGCAGTCTTCCACGACAAAAAGATTATTTTCCCGGGCAAATTTCATAATCTCCTCCATATCCGCCGGATGTCCGTAGAGATGGACGGGAACAATCGCTTTGGTTTTCTTGGAAATCTTCCGCGGAAGGCCGGAAACTTTCATAGTGAAGTATTCGTCAATATCCGTAAAAACGGGGATAGCGCCGATTTCTCTAATCGCGCTTACGGTCGGAGTGGCGGTATTTGAAACGGTAATGACTTCATCCCCTTCCTTAATTCCGAGGGAGCGAAGGGCGATTTTAAGCGCGTCTGTTCCGGAATTGACTCCGACTCCGAAAGAAACGCCGAGATAAGAAGAAAATTCTTTCTCAAAATTCGCCATCTTTTCTCCCATGACAAATCGGCCGGAGTCCAAAACATTTCTCACGGCCGAGAGAATCTCCCCTTTCTCTTTTTTAGTTTTGCGCGTAGCGTCAAAGAAGGGAATCATTGAATTAAAATTTCCAATTTTCAATTACCAATTTCTGGATTCAACAGGCTCACCATCCTGAAGAATTTGAAGGACAATGAAATGCCGGAAATTTCTTAAATCCCTCCCTCCGAAGACGGGTACCCGCCCGTACCGAAGCGTCCGCTTCGGACGGTTCGGGCGGGCTCCCTTTAAAAAAGGGAGAATTAATTCCTCCTTTAATAAAGGAGGTGGCGGTATTCCGCCTGAGGATTTTATTAATTTCATTGGAAATTGGATATTGGAAATTAGTAATTGCCAGTTTTTGAAACTAGTTTCAAAAACTGGCTGTAATCTCTTATATAATCTCTCTCATCATATTCCGTACTCGCCAAAACCATAAGAATCGGATCTCCTTTGAAATCGCTTATAGTGTGCCAGATGTAGGGTTCTAGGGTGATACCCTCGCTTGGATCTTTGAGATCCGCGAAAGTTTTTTTCTTTCCGTCATCCAGATTTATCCGGCATGATCCTCGGAGGCAGACAATAATCTGGCGGGTTTTGTGGTGAGTGTGCCCGCCTCTTTCATCTTCCCCTTTCATTCCTCGTATCGTAAAAACCCTTTTTATGGGAAAAGGGACAAGGCTATTTGGATTTTTGCCGTGTTCTAGCATGGTGAGTGTGCCGGTTTTTCCGGAAAAAGACGGAAACTTTATAATTTCGTAAAATTTATTTTTCATTTTTTATTTTTTAAGCGGAGAAGGGATTTTTTTATAAGGGGATTTATGGGGAGTATTTATAAGTTTTATGTATTTTGGCAAATACTCTTCAAGATTGACGGTCGGCTTCCATCCGAGTTTGCGGATTTTCTCAGAATTGATGGAATATCTGATGTCCTGGCCTATTCTGTTTCCCACGAATTCAAAAAAATTCTCGGGCTTACCCATGGCTTTTAGGACTTTTTTCACAATCTCAAGATTGGCCAGCATTTCTCCCGAAGAAATATTGTAAATTCCGCCTGAAACCCCCTGTTCCATTACCATAAAAATAGCTTCGCAATTGTCTTCCACGTACGTCCACTCTCTCTCGTAAGAGCCGTCTCCGTGAACGGTCATTTTTATGTCTTTTTCCGCCAAGCTAATGGTTTTGGCGATAAGTTTTTCCGGATACTGGCCGAAGCCGTAATTGTTGCTTGACCGGCAGATTTTGAATTTTATGCCGTAAGTTCTAGCCCAACCTCTTATGAGTTCTTCAGCCGCCGCTTTGGAAGCAGAATAGGGATTGGAAGGATTGAGGCGGTCTTCTTCTTTGGAAGATCCTTCCATAATATCGCCGTAGACTTCATCGGTGGAAATTTGGATAAAAACAGGCCTGTCTGTCGGATCTTTAGATCGGAGAAGCTCCAGAAGATTATAGACGCCTTTGACATTACTCTCAAAAAATACTTCGTTGGCGGTTATGGAGTTATCCACGTGCGATTCCGCGGCAAAATTAACCAGATAATCCGCTCCCGGGGGCAGGTGGGCAAGGTTGCAAATATCTTCTCTGATGAACTCGTAGTTCGGGTAATTTTCAAAATCCAGATCTCTTCTGGCGGCATAGGTTACTTTGTCTATATTTACAACGGAATAGCCTTTATCCAATAGTTTTTTCACGTAATAGCTTCCGATAAAACCCAACCCGCCGGTTACGATAACTTTTTTTTGAACAGCCATGTTCTATTTATTTATTAATTTTTAATAATTTTTTTAAAGCTTTTTTTTTTTTTTTTTTCATTGAGTTGTTCAAAAATTCTTGGACGCTTGCTATAAAAGGCGGTCTTTCGGTCAGTCCGTATTTCCATTCCGGATTTATTCCTCTGACTTTCCGGAGAATGGCGTAAAGGGTTAGAGCGTAGGGCTTGTAAATCAGGTTTTTGGCTTCTCCGGATTTGGTGTAATTGTAGACGGTATCGGGACCATAAGGAAGAATGAGTGACGGCGGATAAAGGAAAAATCTGGAGAAGTGGAAAAAAACCAAAAGGTTTTTTTCCACAAAAACCGCTCCTCCTCTTTCGCTTATTTCTTTTTTTTCCACGTTCCACGGCGCTACTCCGGCTCCTTTGTTGGCCACGATATGGACTCCTTGGAATTTTTCTTCAAAATAATCCAGATATTTCTGATCCCCGTATCTTTCGGGTTCCGGTCGGTCGTAGCACCATTCATCGCATTTCTCTTTCCACCACTTGAGACAGGCGAGGCTGTTTTCATCTTTCTTGAAGATAAGCATTCCGACATTATATTTGCCGGTAATTCCCTCGTTTCCTTTTCTTGATTCCACCACGTCTTGAGCGATTATGGATATGGAGGATTTTCCGGCTTCTTTAAAAATTACTTCCGGGGAGGTGTAGAAGAAAAGATCTGAATCAAGATAGGTTATTGAAGGAATATCGTTGGTCTTTATAATATGAAGAGGGAGCGATGGGGAAAGAGTCCAGCAGTATTCCACGGAGCTTCTTGTTTTTTTGATTTCTTTAAGCTCGGGATTTGCGTTTTCAAAATCAGAAAGTCTTATCGGGCGGGTATGGGGAAGATTTAGGCGCGATATTATTTCATAGGATTCTTCATCCATACATAAAATCCACAAGGTAAAATCGGGAAGAAATTTTGCCAAAGACTGGTAAAGAGCCAGCCCCTTGAGGAGATATCCTTTATCAAATAATGTGCAGAAGTTATATTTATTCATATTTTTTGAGCCAAGATAACATTATCTAGATATAAATCGTCGTTTTTCGGCAAAATTTTTTCTGCTATTATGCCGGCAATATTTACCATAGAAGTTAAAATCAAAACAAGAAAGAAATTCAGAAAGTAAAATCTCGTGTTTATTTTTTTGTATAGATAGCAATTTATCATTTGAAAAATTACCGCAATGGTATTTACGCTTTTGCGTTGTTCAATAATTTTGAAACTATGATTTTTCATAAGATGGGCTAACCCAAACGAAGAATATCTCGCGTAATCATATGGCTGTGAATGCTCATCCCAGACAAAGGGAATTGTTAAAAGGATTTTACCACCTCTTTTGATGACGCGATTTGTTTCCTCTAAAAATTCGTCAGGATTGAAAACGTGCTCTAAGGTTTGGTTACAGATGATTGAGTCGTAAGTTTCGTTTTTAAAAGGAAAAGTGTGCCCATCATAAAAATATTCAATTTCTGACACTTTTCTCATTTCCGGAGTGTCAATTTCAAGTCCGGTATAACTTTTGCAGGGAAATAAATTTTGATAAGGTTTTGTCCCACAGCCTATATCAAGCACATTGCCTATAATATTTGAGGAAAGCGTTTTCATTTGAGAAAATAGATTCTTTCTTGCAAAATAAAATGGATTGGTGAAAACTCCTGCAAGTCCAGGATTAAAAAGATTTTTGTATTGGATAGAAAGAAAAGCTTTATAAAGTTTCTTAAAGCCTAATAGTGCCAAAATTTTTTTTACTATTTTTTTCATTTATGATTTAAAATGACTTTAGGTGAATAGGTAAAATTCTATGCATCTGATCTTGTTTTTCAAATATCTGTTCAAATATCTGTAAGACAGATGCATAGAATTTTAACCTAAGCTTAGACTAAATCTCGTCAGCTCTTATATAACTTCCTCGGAGGACGGCTACCGCATTTGCATTAGAGGAATTTTGTGCCCATTGAAGAGTCAGGGTTCCTCCGGTGTTTCCTGTTTTGACTGTCCCTGTAATTTGAATGGCGGCAGGTTTATTTGCTGACAAGGGTATTCCGTCAGTGTCTGTATCAGGAGATTGTATCAATTCAGCCTCGCGCATTGTAGAAGCTATAATGCCGATGTCTAAGATGGTCCCAGTGGGAGCACTAAAAGCAACCTTAATGTCTGGTTGGGAGCTTGTGCTACTGGCGAACACTACTCCATCCATAACATATTCTTTATTTGGTAACAATGTAATTGCCAAATCACTATCATCATCTGTGGTAGTGTCAGAAGAAAGCGTTTCTGTGGATGGTTTGCGTACCCCTATCGGAGCAGAAGAAGAGAAAGGAATATCAGTAGAAAAAACAGGACTTCCGTATGCAGTCAAATCATAATTATTAGTTGTAGTGTCTTCATAATTCTCATTAAACTTGTAGTTGGCAACCAAACCTGATTCTGAACCAGTAAGTTCTGTAGCAGAGTTGTAGTGGTCAGCAACAGTAGAGGAATCTAAAGCTATATTCCAAACACGGACATCATCTATCTTGCCGTCAAAATATCCCCCCGCTCCTGATCCAATTATTACTTGGTCTGTGGATGCTGCTGATCCATCTCCGCTTGCTGCGCTGGGGCCAGCAACCAATGCACCATCGACAAAAGCTCTCTGGTTAGTGCCGTCATAAGTATAAGCGATATGATGCCAGCTCCCAGTTCCCATGTTAACAGTGTACATGATCGTGTCACTTCCTAAACCATTTCTGGAACGACCCCATGTTAAACGGTATTCTGTTGTTAAGTCATCAAGATATACATTATAAGCAACTTTTGTCCCGGCATCTTCTTGGTGGAATAAACCCATGTTGCCTATTCCAGCAGGAGAACTTTCAAGATTAACCCAAAATTCATAGCTAATGTTTCCTCCAGTAATGCCAAGATCACTTGATATTGAGGTATACTGACTAGAACCCCTCTCTAGATCTAAAGAATGTGTGTTTGTGGCAAATGCCAAGTTGGGAATAAGGGTAATTATCGCCATAAGAGAAATAATACTCATGGTTAAGACTAATTTTTTTGATTGTTTAAATTTCATATTATTTGAATATATGAATTATTAAAAAGTTTTAATTCCTTGTTCGAATTTATGGCCCGTCTGATTCCTGTTTAAAGATTAAGCCTTTAAAAATAGCTTGGTCACTTTTTGTAAACACAGGGGTAGGTGAAGACTCAAAAGTGGTTATTAATTCAAATTGTTGTGTTAAGAAAAAAAGCATTTTTTTCTCATTAAAAAACCATGCAGGATAACTTGCATTATATATTTTTGGTGATACACGTTGTATTGTTAGTCGGTCGGGGAGGTCGTCCTTAAGAAAAGGTATCCAGTCTATAATTATATATTTAACATTTTGCTTTTTAATATCTTCCAATAATTTATATGGTTCTTCAATATATTGAAGAACATTAGACAATAAAATAATATCAGGTTGTTCTTTTTGAATACAAACTGAAAGATTATCATAAAATGTAAGTTGTTCATTCTCAAAATCTTTTTTCCCTGCTTCTACGAAGTGTTTTTGTTCAACTATACACCACCTAAGTTTTTTTAAATGTTTAAGAAACTCTAAATTTTGATAGTAACTGGAACCTAAAGAGCCACCAAAATCTATCACTGATAAACGATTGTTATTATTGCCAGCAACCCAAAGAAGAAAGGCAAGTAATGGCCATGAATACTGAATATGGTCAAAAGTAACAGAATCTCTCTCAAATGCGGTTTCTCTATTTTTAACTTTAAATATCGCCTGTCTGACCTTAGACAGAATTTCTTTTTTTTCATATCCGGCAGACATTTTTTTAGCCTCGCCCCAGTTTCTATAGTCTCCGTAATATGTTGGTCTATTGTTTTTATTGGCCAACATTCTTAGCATTTTCCACAAAAAAGGAGGAGTTAAATCTTTTATGATTTTTTTTATGATGAGAGACATGATTTTTTTACGCATCAATTACTTCATTTAGGGGTAATCTAGGGAAAACATCCAAAAGCCCGCCGTCGGTGGCATTTGTAATGGAGACATCCCGCTTCCCTGCGTATTTTCTGATTTTTTTGTAAATTTTCCATAAATTTACGTAAGACTGAAATTCCACTTCCAAATCTTTGCCTTCCCACTCGTTGTATTTTAAGTTGGAAAGCTTGCTTTCCTTTTCATCGTAAAAATGGCGGGTTTGATTGAGATGGAGTATCCAGTCGTGATCGCATCCAAGCAGGTAAATTTCTTTAGCGCCCGCGTAAAAAGCCAGAAAAATGCCTATATGAACGCTTGTCTGGATAACGGGAAGGCTTCGGGTAAAATCAATTTCTGTTTCGGGAGAAAGGGGCTTGTGGCCGGAGCGGTAATAATAAACTTTCTGATTTTTGAACGCCTGGAATTTTTCCACAATCGGCTTGTCTGTTATGGAAATGAGGACTTTCTGTCCGGCCGGAAAAATTTCTTCCGCTTCCTTAAACCACGCGCCATACTGTTCCGGCGTAACAGGGGGATGAGAGGGGACAAAAAGATGAAATTCGGGAGAAATTTCCCGAAAATCCGGATGAACGAAAAAATTACTGACGCTTATGACAATTTCCCCTTTAAGTTTTTTTAAGTTCTGGTTTTTGATGGAGGGTCCGGTGGCTACGACAAAACATCTTTTGCCGGAAAAAATATTTTTAAAATCGCTGTTCTTTCGGAGGAATTTCTTGTCTTTCCATCTTAAAATAGCGCTCCATAGTTCAAGAGTTTTTTTCCCTAGAAAAGGCATTTTTTTAAATTTTTCTTTCAAGAAAATCATTTTGACAAAATGTACAAACCTACCGCTCCTCCTTCAGGAGTTTTATCGGGGAAAGGGAGAACATGCTCTTCTGTCCACTTTATGAATTCTTTTATCTCTTTTTCTTTGCCGGTTATGCCGATATCGCGGAGGACGTTTGGGAGCCTTCTTTCAAAATCTTTGATAAGTTTTTTTCCGGATCCCCAATCATGATCAAATGTTCTCCATTCCAATTTCATTTGAAGTTTTTTTGACCATTTTTGAAATTCAACAGGCGTGAGGTAATGGATATCGGCCAAGGTGATGGGAGCGTTCCACAAAAGCCGAAGAGTCTGGAGGATGTATCCTCTTGGGTTTGTCCAGTTGGGGCAAGTCAAAATTATTTTCCCCTTAGGCTTAAGCAATTTTTTCATCCTTTGAAGGGCTTCAAAGGGATTGTCCATATGCTCCAAAGTGCCAAGCGATACTATTATATAGTATGTATCTTTGTGTTTTTCAAAATTTTCGGCTTGGAATTCCAGATTTGGCAGAGAGTAGGCTTCTTTGGCCTTTAGAATAGCCTCCGGGCTAAAATCAAGGCCTAAAACTTTTTTGGCTCCGGCTTTTCCGATAAGGCTTGCCATAAGTCCTGTTCCGCAACCGACATCCAAAACAGTTTTTCCTTTCCAGTTTGCCGAATGGAGGACTTCTTTTTCATCCAAAGGAAGGCTGGCGTCTTTAAAAAGAAGTTTGGTGTAATGTTTCTTTTCTCCCTTTTTGTAAACTTTGTCGTAAAAACTTTTTAGGTCGGTATTTTTCATTAGATTTTAGGACTTACGCGTTTGGTGTCATTCCCGCGCTCCCACCCCTCTGCCTCGCAGACTCGGCATCTCCCCTCAGGCAGGGGAGATGGGGAATCCAGTGCTTTGGAAATTTTCTCAAACGCGTAGGCCCTAAGATTATTGTCTATAATTTTTTATGAATAAAGAATCATATTTTCCGCTTTTTCAATAAGATTGTATTTTTTGACTTCCATATTGGCGCAAGGAATATCCGGATTAAAATATTTTGATACGTAAGAAAGATTTGATTTGCCGTGAATTAAATAATCGCATTTGGCTAAAAGAAGGCAATCAATGAGGCTTTCTTCCAGAACTTCTCTCGGGTCGGTTTTTTTAAGGGGCGGTTCGTTTTTGTTTATTCCCCAGTTAAAAACCGCTGCCGTTTTTGAACTTCTGATATTGGAGCAGTTAAAGATTTTATCTCCGTATTTTTCCCTAAAAGCCTGATAGCCTTCTTCGTCGTCTGTGGCAAGGAAAATGGCAGAAAAACCCTTTTTAAGAAGATCGTCTGTAACATCAAAATATCTTTGGAGAGGAGATTTTATCCAGTCTCTTCGGTTTGGCATGCCGGCGATGCTTAAGGTGTCGGCTCCCCGATAATGAATTCCTATGACTTTTTTTCCTTTAAAATTTTTTTCAACAAAGTTATCTATTTTTGATTTAATTATGCCATTGAGCCGGATCCTGTCTTCTATTATTCTATGGAATATTTTTAAAAAGCGAGGCCTGTCGGCAAAAGGGTTTCGGAATGGCTCGGTCATAAAAAGATATCTATAGTTTCTTTTGTTCTCCTCTCGGTTTAAGATTGGCCGAAAACAGTACTCCCAGATATTTTCATCCGATTTTTTATTATAGACGGTTTTGTTGTAGCAGACCTCAATATCTTTTTTCCCGTTTAGGGAGATGATATAAAGAACTTCTCTAAGGAGGGAAAAGAATCCCCGGTTTAAGGAACTTGTATGGCTGTCGTCTGTAATAACTATTTTCTGTTTATTTTCTGCTGGCAGGCCTAAAAAAGTTTTAAGGCCGACATACAAACATTTAATAACATCAAAAGACTTTTTAGCGATAGTCTTTTTCTTTTTCCATATCTCGCGGTAAAAAATGTTCGCAACCTTTTTCATATTTAGAGATGTGTTATAGGCCAAGCTTTTTGAGTTCTTCCAATGCTTTCCAGAATCCCTCGCCTTGGTGTTCGTGCCCCATCCAGATTTCGGGAATAAATCCGGCTTTTGCTTTCTTAATTTCGGGAATAAGCTTCTCCCAAGGAATATCCCCCTCTCCTATCTGAAGCCCTTCTCCGTCAACTCCCGCTCCGTCGGCGATATGCATATGTCTTATAAGAGGCTTTATTTTTTTGAAGAAATCCAGAGAGTCTTTTTTGGCGAAGTTGCAGTAAAGCTCGGCATGGCTTGTATCGTAGCACATTCTGATTTTATTTTTCCTGCAGAAATCGCAAATTTCATCTGCATCCATAAAAGCGTTGGAGAACCATTGTCCTCCTTTGTACCAAGGGTAGGGAGGAAGGTTTTCAAGAAGAATTTCAATATCATTTTTGCTCTTTATCTTTTTAAGAGAGCCGGAGAGGATTTTATACATTTCCTTCCTTTCTTCCGGGGAGACGAAATTATTATAGCTCATCCCCCCTGCGTGGACTATCACTTTGGTTTTTTGGGGGGAGTCGGGGAAGGATTTTTTCATTTTCCGGACGATTTCCAAAAAATGATTGAGGTTTTTTATGGAAACTTCTACCGCCTTTTTTTCTTTGGAGCAAAGGTCAAAAAGGTCGTTTCCCCAGCGTTCCGGCGCGTGAACGACAAGTTCCGTTTTTTTCTGCTCCGGTATCGCGATCGGCCGGCTTACATCCTCCGAGCTTAAATGAAATTCCAAGAGGGAAGGCTTCGCGCCTTCTTTGAGCGAAAGAAAATCATGCGGTCGTACGGGAATCCCCCAAGAGCCTTTGGGAAATTTTTTTTCCGTTTTGATTTTTCCAAGATCGTGGTCGGTAAAATAGTCGTTCTTTTTTAGATCGCGAAGAGCCGGTTTCCCGATAAGATCAAATATTTTCTGCGGGGAAAGGCCTTTGGCCGGGCTTTTTGCCGTAACCATTTCTTTTTTGATAGTTTCTCCTTTTTTGATGTCGCGACTTGCTGTCAAGGATTTCCCCAGAATTTTTCGGTTCATAAACTCTCCGCTGGTAACGTATTTTTTGTCTCCCGATAGGGCTTCTTCAATTCTTCTTATGTCTCGGACAAGCTTAATTATACCGGCTGGCTCAAGAGAAATGGCGTGATCCGGTCCCGTCATAGTGCGGTCAAGAGTTATATGTCTTTCTATGATCTTTGCTCCGAGAGGAATAGTGGCGAGGGTGGTGGCTATCCCCAGTTCGTGGCCGGAGTACCCTATGATTTTTCCAAAAGTTTCTTTGAGAATCGGGATAAAGCGGAGGTTTAAATCTTTGGGGGCGGAAGGGTAGGTGGAGTTACAGTGAAGGACGGCGAATTCGGCGTCTAATTTGTTCAAAAAATCCACACTTGTTTTTATTTCTTCCATGGTGGACATTCCGGTTGATATGATAATGGGCTTCTTTTTGGAAGCTAGATGTTCAAGAAGCTCAAAGTTAACTAAGTCCGCTGAAGCCACTTTGTAAGCCGGCACTCCTATTTTTTCCAAAATGTCCGCGCTTTTTTTGTCCCACGGCGTGCAGAGAAAAATTATTCCTTTTTTTCCGCAATAATCGGCAATCTCCTCAAATTGCAGAGGGGAGAGGGAAGCGTCTTTTATTTTAGAAAGAAGATATTCGGTGGCGATGTCTTTACCTCCGTTTCCGTCAAGGGCGCTTTCGGTGTAGAGAGTTTCAAAATCCCTCATCTGGAATTTGATGGCGTCCGCTCCAGCTTCCACGGCCAAATCAACCAGTTTTTTGGCTACGTCAATCATTCCGTTGTGGTTTATTCCAGCTTCGGCGATGATAAAGGCTGGGTGGTTATCGCCGATAGCGCGATTTCCGATGCGCATCGTTATATTTTTTTCGGAGTTTTGGGGCATATAGATATCAAAATTTATAGAAATACGATCTCCCGCTAATCGGGATTCGCGAAATTTACGAAGCCGAAATACATAAGAATGAAATAAGTTCGGAAGACCTCACGAAATTTACGAAGCCGAAATAAATAGAAATTAGATTCGCGAAATTTTCGCGAGTCTTCGAGCTAATTTCAATTATTCTGATGATTATATTTCGCCATTCTTATGGCTTATTTCACTTATTTTCTATTATACTCTGGTGTCAAAAGGTGTCAATAAGGGTCAGGGGTTAAGATAAAAATAACCTCATTCGCCTAGGCGAATGAGGTTATTTTTTAATAAACCAGAAGCATCCGCATCCGTAGGACTGTTTGTCGGCTAGATCTTTGCTTGCGTTTAATATCATACCGTTTTTTGCGCCGTCATCCGGAATCAGAGAAAATTCTTTAAGTTCCAAACCTTCAAAGTATTTTATTATTTGATCGTATGAGTAAATGCGATGGGCATTAAATCTTATAGCCGGTTTCCCTATAGGAACGGCAAAAAGAAGATTTCCTCCGGAAGCCAAGACTCTTTTTAATTCTTTAATGGCTTTGATATCTCCTTCGGGATCTATCGGGTCTCCGTATCTTCCAAGTCCGATGTGTTCAACTGTATGCATGCAGGATAAGGACTTAATGCTTTGGTCAGGGAAGGGGAGGTGAAGAAGGTCGGCAGTCCCAGTTTGAAGATTGCTTAATTTTAAATTGGCCGGACGATAGTCGTAAAATCGTAAGGGAATGAAAGCGGAAAGAATTGACGAGAAATGCAGGGTGGAAGAAATGTCCGTGTGGAATTCCGGATTTATTTTTTTGACGATTCTTCCCGCCCATGCCGGATGATAGATATAGTGGGCGTCAAAATTGGTTGTTGCGGTATTTTCGCCCAAGATAGGCATTCTCTTTTTCCAAGAAAGGGGAAACCTCGGATTTTCTCCCGAGTTTTTCTTGAACGCGCGGTAATTTTTGATAAAAGAAAAATATTGCACAATCCTTTTTGCTTTGCGGTAAAAAAACACGGCAATCCTGTTCCTTTTTAAAGATTTGAGTATCATTTAGTATTAGGACTTATGTGTTATTTGGGCTTTGTGATTTAAAGACTGGATTCCCGCCTTCGCGGGAATGACAGAAGAGAAACGATTATTTTCTGCGAAAATGCATAAGTTCTAAATAACTTTCTAATGGGATTTATTGGGAATTTTATTAGGTAATTAGGTGAATTAGAAATTAGAAATTACCGAACGCTGGTTTTTTCGGTGTTCGGTTATGTAATCTCCTTCCATCTCGCGAGCGACATATTGATAATGCCGTTAAAATTACTCGCCTCTATATCTCGGAGATTTTTACGGAGCCACGAAGCGACATTCTTAATGGTAGTTTCATAAGGGGTTTCCGGACTGAAGCGGAATTCTTTTTCAAAAAGCTCGGTGTTGATCTGCAGGTTTCGAAGATCTCCTATGTCGGTTATGGTCTTAAGATCGCATTTCACTATAGATTGGATGCCGGTTGAAAAATCTTTTTTGGACATATTGTGGTGCCCGATATTGTAGATCAGATTTTTCCATACTCCTTTTTCAATAACTTTGAAATATCCTTTTATAAGTTCATTGATATCAATGGCCGACCTGTAAGCGTTAAGTTCCGAAATTTTAATGACTCCTTTGGCGACGGCAAGATATGTAAAATGGTTTGGGAGAAGCTCTAATCTCATTCTGGGAGAAAGTCCGCAGACGGTAGCGGGACGAAAAACTATTATTTTAAAATCTGGATTTTTTAGAGCTCTTTCTTTTATATACGCTTCCATTCGGAGTTTGTATTTGCAGTAATTGTCAGTGGGGGCGGGGAGAGGGTCTTTTTCAGTCATAAGTTTCATCTCTTTCTGGTTTCCGTAAAGGCTGGAGGTGGAATTGTATAGGACGGGAATTTTAAGTTTTTCGCATAGACCCAATACTTTTTTGGAAGCTTTGTAATTTATCTCCTCGGTATATGGCGGGTTGTGGTTGCAGGAATAGACGCTTGAGAGTTCGGCCAGATGCAGGATGTGGGTGGGGGAAAAATCCTTTATGGATTTTTCCAGAAGATCCAAATTTCTGGTGTCTCCAATAATGAGTTTCGCTTTGGCGTCCCCTTTGGCGGGACGGATTACCTCTTTCAATATCGGTTTTATGTCCTGCTCGTATATGAGGGAATCATAAAGAGCCGTGTCATAACCTTTCATTAAAGATTCTTTGGCGAAAGCCGAGCCGATATAGCCCATACCGCCTGTTATAAAAAATTTATATTTCATTTTTTAATTTCTGCGTAATTTTCTTTTGATAAATTCTGTGTACGTTCTCGGCTTAAGATAATGCTTTATTTTCCAAAAGACAAAGCTCATTTTCCATCCCAGATATTCTTTTATAAATTCCGCCCTTTTCCATTCTATGGGGAGCTTGTTGCCGTCTTTATCAATGAATGTGTGTTTGGCCAATCCTAACACAAGCCTCCATTTATATCTCGCCACTTTTCTTTTATAGTCTTTTATGTTTCTCTCATTTATTCCGCTCCCTATCCATTTTTGTCCTATCTGATTGCCGTGTATCCTTCCAAAATTAGCCAGCATGGGAATGTGGAGAGAAAGATATCCAAGGCTGTTAAATCTGTGGCTGAATTCTATCCAAAAGTCAAAAGTTTTTTTATTGCATTCTTCCGCCGTGGGGAAACATTTTAAAAGGGCTTTTCGGCTGACGCAGAGATTTCCTTCGGTGTAAAAGAAAAATTCTTTCATGCAATAATTGAACATCTTCTCTTTTTGGGGAGCTTCGCTGTAATGAAATTCCGCCCTGGAAATTCCGGTAAATTTGCTGTCTTCCGAAAGGCGTCCAGGAAGCCCCCAGACGAGGGAAACATCCTTATTTTTATCCAATTCCTCAAGGCACCGCCTAAGCCATTCTACTCTCGCGTATCCGTCGGAGACGCAACACTGGAGAATATAATCTCCACGGGCTTTCTGGATTCCCTTGAAAAAAGCGTCCGGATACCCTTTGTCTTTTTCGGAAACTAAAATTATATTCGGATATTTTTTCAAAAGCTCTAAGGATCCGTCTTTGGAGGCGCCGTCTATGACGATATGCTCAAATTCTTCCGAATCTTGGTTGGTTATGGACCGCATCGTTTCTTCTACGAGGGGAGCAAGATTGTAGGAGGCGGTGATGACAGATAACCGCGGTTTTTTGGAAATATTTTTTTTGACAAGGGGCTTTAAATTTTTGGAGAGGATTTCGGGGACATTGGAAAGATCCTCATCAATTTTTTTTATCCTGTTTTGGAGAATGGCAAGCTCTTCTTCCGCGAGTTTTTGGAGCTCATTTTCCGCGGGGCTTTCATTTTCGCTATTATGGAGTATTTTTGCCAGCCTTTCCAAATAATCAAAATTTATTTTTAAAAGATTGCGGTTTAAAATCGGCTCGTATCTTATATTGTCATCCCGATCGGAACTGAAACTGCCCATTTTGGGAAATCTTTCCAAAAGTCTTTTGGCTATTTTCCTTTCTTCCCGCGAAATTCTTTTGGAGTTTTTAATGAAATTGTTAAAAGAAACCGCGCGAAAATAGTCCAGACGGTTTTCCGCGGGGTTATTCTTTGCGAATTCCGAAACATCTTTTTTGTAAATCAGGAATTGTTTTTGGAACTCATCAAAATTTGTCGCAAATTTTTTCATTTTTAGAGCGGAGACCAAACCACGTACGAATAACACTCGGCATAAAGACTGCCGATAGTCGTTCTTTTAGTTTCGTGGATTTTGATTTTTCCTTCTTTCTCCAATTTCTTCAAGTAATCAAGATAGTCGTCTAAGTAATTTCTCTTGCGGAAGTATTTAATAGCCAAATAGTCAATCAATTTGGTTTCATCCAGAAACTCGGCCATCGGCTCAATGTTTATGCAGAAGACGGGCTTGTTTTTAAGCAGGTAGGAAACAAACTTTTTGTAGTCGGAACCCACTTGTTCCAGCGATCCCAAAGTATAGACGAGAGAATTGCCGGCAATTTTTATTTTCTTGTCCGGATTGAAAATGTCAAAATTATATCCCGTGATATTTTTAACCAGACCCACGTCGGACATTTTCTTGATTATTTTCTGCGAGGCTTTGGCCCAATCAAGCCCGAAGAGATTGGCGGTTGGATTGACTTCCCGCGCTTTAAGGAGAACTTGTCCGGTCCCGCATCCGAAATCATAGATATTTTCCGCCTTTCTCAAATATTTGTCAAAAATGTAATCAATAGCGATATAAAACATATCTCTTTCAAAGTTGGGGGAAACAGCTTTGATGAAAGATTGGTTGAGGCGGTTGATTTTGTATTTTCCGAAATAGCGGGGAAGGACGGCATCTGCCGTTTTCTTTTTTGACAATTCTCCCAGATTTTCTCCCCAGCCTTTTTCCCATTGTTTCAATCTGTGCGGGCCGGAGTAAACCAAAAACGGATCAAGAAGAGTGCTTATTATTTTTATAATCGCTTCCTCCTCCTCTTCTTTGGAAAGAGGGGAGTAAACCGGTTTGTACTCCAAAATTTTCTTTTTCACGTAATCGCTCAGGTCGTCCTTGAAAATCTTGGCGATATCCTCCGGCTTGACTGTTATTTCATTCATTTTCGTGGCAAGTTAATTTTTAAATTTTTAAATTAGGCCTTTAATTTATCACTTTTTATTGTTGAAGTAAAACAAAATTCAGTTATCCACCTTTATTTGAGCTAACCCATTTATTTTGTCGTATAATAATTAGCACATGTCTGGCAAACGTTCTATTTTTGTCGCGTTTTTGTGTTTTATCCTCCTTATCGGTCTCGGTTTCTTTCCTAGTGATTACGGAAATGCGGAGACGAATTCTTCTACCTCCACCCCCACTTCTCTTATGAGAGGTTTGGGAGAGGGAGCCACATCCACTCCTTTTTATTTAGACTTCCTTTTGGGGGGAAGAGTTTTTGCTTTGGATAAAATTAAGCTCTATGAATTTTCTAATTTTCTAAAAGCTCCTTTAAGCATAGAAAAATCCGGCTCTCAGGGGTTTGTGGAGGAAGGCCCTGTTCGGTCAGATGGTTTGACTTGGTTTAAGATTGATTATGATGGAGGACAAAGCGGATGGGTGGTCGGAAATTATCTTTCTAAAATAGAGCCTCCCACGGGGTCTTCTCCGGAAGGCGAAGTCCGAATAACTTCTGTTCTGGCCAGTCGAAGCTATCCTAAAGTTTCCGAAGATAAAATTGTCTGGCAAGACAAGAGGAATGGAAATTACGATATTTATCTTTATGATCTAACTGCCAAAAAAGAGCGTCAATTGACATCGGGCAGTGGAGATGAATTTCGCCCTTCAATTTACGGAAATAAAATAGTTTATCTTAATCGGAGCGCTAATCCGGAAAATCCTGGAAAAGATTCGGTACTGGTTTATCTTTTCAATCTTTCTACCGGTAAAGAAAGCCCTCTTTCTTTGAGCTCAAAATCTCAATCGGAGCCCGTTATTTTTGGCGATAAAGTGGCTTATGTGGAGGTTTTAAGCCGAAACAATCGGACTCTATTTATCTACGATCTTCTTGGCAAAACCAAAGAGAAGATAGCGGAAGGAAAAGATATTTCCGGGTTAAATATGGCTGGGGATTATCTCTCTTGGATGAGCGTCAAAGAAGGGGTTTGGAAAGCTTACGCATATAACATTAAAACTAAAACTCCTCTTTCTATTCCAAGTCATGGAGGCAATCAAACCAATCCGGCGGTTTCGGAAGACGGCAAATTAATTTACGGAGAAGGAAAAAGCGGGGAAGATTGGGATATTTACCTTTACGATCTTTTGTCTAAAATCGAGAAGAAAATTACAGCCTATACTGGTCCCATAAATCTGCACAGGTATATTTAGTGGATTTTGAGGTATAATTTTGACTTAACCGCAAATCTATGAAAAAAATATTCACCCCCGAGCAAAAAGGAAGAATCGCTCTTCTGGCTCTCAAAGGAGAGAAAACTTTAAACGAAATTGGTTCTCTAAACGAAGTCCACCCGAACGTAGTCGGGCAATGGAGAAAGACCGTGGAAGAAGGAGCCGGCTCTCTTTTTACCGATAAGAGAAAAAAGGAGAATCGGGACAGGGACGATCTCATTGAAAGGTTATACAGGACGATTGGCAAACGCGAGATAGAACTCGAGTGGCTCAAAAAAAAATTGCAAGTTGAATCATGAGGAAAAAAGATCATTGATCGTTCCTTCCCATAAAGAAATATCCCTCTCCCGCCAAAGCGCCCTTTTAGGCGTCTCCCGCGAGAGTTTTTACTACAAACCGATCATTTCCCCGGAAGACATTAGAGCCATGAACGCCATTGACGAAGTTTACACCGCTTACCCTTTCTACGGATCAAGAAGAATGAAACCGGAACTAGAGAGTAGAGGAATCTCCATTGGCCGCCACCATATCCGAAGACTAATGCGGAAGATGGGTCTCGAAGCCGTTTATCCCAAGCCCCGCTTAAGTATTCCAAATGCCCCCCATGAAAAATATCCTTACCTTCTTTCGGAAATCAAGGCTACTTACTCCAACCAAGACAAATGGGGAGACAAATGGGGACAGCCACCATTGTTTAACAAAAAGTATGATATAATATTTTCACCATGCCTCGTAACGCAAGAGTTGATATTGGAGATAAGGTCTATCACGTCATTAATGGTGGACAAATGGGGACAGCCACCATTGTTTAACAAAAAGTATGATATAATATTTTAACTATGCCTCGTAACACAAGAGTTGATATTGGAGATAAGGTTTATCACGTCATTAATCGCGCCAATGGGCGGTATAAGATTTTTAATACTGAGAAGGACTATCGGATTATTGAAACACTTTTGCTTGAAACTAAAGAATTGGTTGATATGAGAATACTTGCTTATGTGATTATGCCAAATCATTGGCACCTTGTTTTGTATCCGAAACAAGACGGAGATCTTGGAACTTTTATGCACCGCTTGTCTAACTCCCACACTCGCAAAGTGCATGCTTTAACAAACACAAATGGCACAGGTCATCTTTATCAGGGCAGATACAAGTCTTTTTTGGTTGAAACCGATAGTTATTTGCTTTCTTTGATAAAGTATGTGGAACGCAATCCTGTCAGAGCAAAAATAACAGACAAATGCGAAAGCTGGCAGTGGGGAAGCGCTTGGCGAAGAATCAATGGGACAAAAGAAGAAAGGAAACTGCTTGATCCTTCCCTAACACCTTTTCCTGGCAATTATATTAAATGGGTCAATACACCGGATAACCCTGAAGATCTTGAATTTATTCGCGCTTCGGTCACAAAAGGAATACCATACGGGGGAGAAAAATGGGTTAATCAAATGGTGACAGCCTATCACCTTGAATCAACCTTGCGTTTTCCCGGCCGACCTAAAAAACTATAAATTATTATGACACACGAAAAGGTAAAAAATGGTGGCTGTCCCCATTTCCACCATTTCCACCACACACGAAAAGGTAAAAAATGGTGGCTGTCCCCATTTCCACCATTTCCATTTCTGGGCATTTCTGGGTCCCCATTTCTGGCTGTCCCCATTTCCGCCATTTCCGCATTGGTTGTGCTGTTTAATCGCCAGTTTTTTGAACTCGGGAGTGTATGTGATTGATTTGTTGGTAAACTTTCGAACAAACGGACTCTTCTTTAACTTTTCGATCTCATCCCCGCTAAATATGTGATTTCTCATGGTATTTGTTTAATTACTATTAATCTTAACAAAAGAAAAAGTGGGCATTTATTAGATGTCCACTTTATGGGGTACAGATCAAGTCGGCGGGGCTTGTGTTTAAGAACTGATAACCTAACAAGATTTTAAAGAATCTTGGAGAATGGGGTTTAGTCCGAGCGCTTCAAAACGCACTTTCCAGAAAGCGGATTCTTCAAGGTATCTTTCGGTATCCTTAAAGTTTTCCCGCGCTTCTTTGTGGTTGCCTAATTTCTTGTTTACTATGCCAAGATAGAGGCTTGCCATAGCTATGCGTTTAGGCGATCGGTTGAGAATATGCCTTAGATGGAGGCGATGCATTTGGAGTTTAACCATTCTGGTTTCTCCTTTGAGCCGGTCGTAGTTTAAGAGATAATCCATTACGAACCAGATGTCGGACAACTCTTCCCGCAAAGGGATTTTGTTTTTATTGTCCGGATTGAGGATAGAGAGATTGAAACTGCTCGATTTGGTTTCATCCGACTCTTTCCTTTTTTGTCCGCCAGCCGGCCCGATATAGAGTTTGGACATAAGAATTTCCCTTTGGCCGAGAAGTCCCCCTTCAAGCATTCTCTTGGCCATGTCCGTTCCTCCGAGAGGAACAGCAGTTTGGATCGGGTACCAGTCAAGTCCGATTTCTTTCGCCAGATTGATAGTGTTCCAAATCTGGCCGATAGTCTCTCCTTGAAAGCCGATCATAAGGAATCCTTTGGTGAAAATCCGCGGATATTTTTTCATTATCGCGCCGGTTTTTTGGAAGTGTTTTATTCCGCTCGGCTTCCTGACCATTTTAAGAATATCCGGATCGCCGGATTCTATTCCGAAAGAAAGTCCGATGCATCCCGACTTTTGCGCGCTTTCCACGATTTCTTCCGTGGTGGCCGAGGCGATGACGGCGTTTGAAGCGTCCCAGGTAATTCCCAAATTTCTTCGGGCAATTTCGCCAAATAATTCAATGGCGTCCGGCCGGAAAAGATCATCATCAAGCCACATAAAGTGCCTGATGCCGTGTTTTTCCGCCATAAACTCCATCTCATCTGCTACTGCGGAAGTTTTACGGCTCCGAACGCCTACCCCATTGAAGCTCCGGACAGCGCAGTAAGTGCAATTTCCCCGGCATCCTCTATGGGCAATAATAGATGTTCCTTTTGGATAATCTTTGAGCCAGCGATAGACTCCGATTTCTCCGAAGTCGCTGTATTCGCCGATAGGCAGGCCGTCGTAATCCGGCGGACTGCCGACTTCATCTCTATCGGGCGCGTTTCTGTTTTCCAAACAGAGATATTCTCCATCCCAAAGGAGGGCGATTTGAGACAGCGCGTTTTCTTCCGCTTTGCCGTTCGCGAAATCAATAAGATTTACAAACGCTCGGTCGGCCTCGTAAAGGATCACGATGTCAATATTAAGTATATCCTCCAAAACTTGGCGGGTGTTTCCGGAGGGATGGACTCCTCCGGCCACAATAGGGATATTCGGGAAAGTTCTTCCTATGTAATTAGCAACCGCTTTGAGGGACAAATGATTGGCGGAAAACATTGAGCTTATTCCGATAATGTCGGGACAAAAAGATCCGACCGCTTCTTTTAGTTTTTCTTTCCAAAGATCGTAGTTGAAATTATCTTCCGAAACGCGGGAGAGAATTTCAAAGTTTAGGTCAATGATTTTTGCTTCGTAACCGGCCTCTTGCAGTTTCCGTGAAAGAATGCCGATCCCGTAAGGAGGGAAGCAGGGATATCTTTTGAGCTTGGCTGTGGCCAAATCAAAATCTTCCTTGCTTACTCCCGGGATATTCACCAGAAGAATTTTTTGGCATTTTTCCGGAAAAATTTCCTTTATTATTCCGGAAATTTTTCCTAAAATAACAGCGCTTGCTTTCGGGGCTTCTAAAACATCATTCATACATTCTCCATTTCTTTGTTAAGGTTCAAATTTTCTTTTCATACTATATGCTATCGGGCGGAAGATGTAAATGGTTTATGGTTGACAAATTTTTTTTATAGTTTAAGGTTATTCTAGTGTGTTCTAGTGTGTTCTAGTGTGTAGCAATTTGCGGATGTAATAATCAACAAAAGGAGTTCTTTGTGAAAAGACCGATTGCGGGAGAAAAGAGAGTAAAATTTGAAGCTTACGGGCGAAAAGTGTTTCTTCAGGACTTTATCTTGCCTAACGGAGTTAAAGACGAGTTTTTTGTTATTGAATCCAAAAGTTCGGTTATTATTTTTCCAATTACCTCGGAGGGGAAAATAATAGTGTTAAGGCAATTTCGCTACGGGATAAATGATTTTGTTTTTGAATTTCCCGGGGGAGGGAATAAGTCTGGCCAAAACTTCAAAGAAGCGGCAATTGAAGAACTTTTAGAGGAGACCGGGTATTTTCCTCTAAAAATGATTAGACTTCCCGATTTTATTTTTGAGCCGGCTGCTTTTAGGTTTCAGTTTGTATGCTTTCTCGCTTTAGGGTGCGGAAAGGTTAGAAAGCCGTTATTGGATAAGACCGAAATAATCCAAGTGAAGTTGTTTTCTTGGCAAAAGTGGTGCCGGACGATTTTTGGAAAGAATAATAGAGTTTCTGTTGACAGCAAAACTTTGGTGATGACGCTTTTAGCTCTTCCGTATCTTAAGGGGTGGGAATTGGAATATGAAGGAAAACCAATCGTTTGAAACAGCAAAGCGCCCGTGAAGCGGGCGCTTTTTCTATTGCAAAAAATATCAAGAGAGTTTATTATTTTTGTGTAATGATTATTTCCTTTGATAAACTCTCCGGTTTGCGGAAAAAATACCGGAACAAAAAAATAGTTTTCTGCTCCGGTTCTTTTGATCTTCCTCACGCCGGCCACGTTTTGTTTTTTGAAGAGTGTAAAAAACTGGGAGATGTTTTGGTTGTAATGGTTGGGCGGGACGACGAGATGAAAATCCAAAAAGGGCCGAATCGCCCCATAATGAATCAGGATGTTCGGCTCAAGGTTGTAGATTCATTTAAGTCCGTTGATTTTTGTTTTATCAATCCTCCCACTCCCGACACAGAAAATCTTTTTGACAAAGTTGTCCCTATTTTTGAAAATCTTCATCCCGATATTTACGCAGTCAATGAAGATGCTTACGACATTCCCTACAGAAGAAAAGTTGCCAAAAAATACGGGACTAAGCTAATTGTGCTTTCCCGCTCCTGCCCCAAAAAATTTGAAAATATCTCCACGACGAAAATAATAGAAAAAATCAAAAGGGAATTATCTCCTGAAAATTTTAAAAAATAGAATTGACGGCTCCGCCGTCAATGGCGAGGCATTGGCCGGTGATGAATTTAGCTTTGTCGGATGCTAGGAAGACGCAAAGATGCGCCACGTCGGAAAGTTCAACCACTCCGTTTAGGGGGGTTTTGGCCCCGACTTCCTTGATAAGCTTTTCTCCCGCTTCTTTAATTGTAGTTTTTTCTCTTTCCGCTTTTTCGGCCACGTCTCTTTCCCAGACTCCGCCCTTGACTGTATGAGGACAAACCGAGTTCACGAGAATTCCGTGCTTTCCCCATTGGTTGGAAAGATATTTGCTCAAATGTATCATAGCTACTTTCATCGCCCCGTAATGGGGATTAAAATTTCCCGGCCTTTTTCCGGCTACGCTTGCCATATTTATAATCCTCCCGTGTTTGGATTTTTGAAGGAGAGGGAAGGCCTCGCGGGTGAAGCGGACCATGCTCATAATGTTCACGTCAAAAACTTCCATCCAGTGCTCGTCCGAAAGGGCGTCAAAACCGGAGAATTGTTTGACCCCGCCGATATTATTGACAAGAATATCCAGCCGTCCGAAATCTTTTTTGATATTCTTTATAGTCTCTTTTACATCGGGAAGGCGGGAAGCATCGGCTGTGTATCCTTTGCATAAAACTTTTTTCTTCTTAAGGAGGGAAACAGCCTTGTCCAAATTTTTCTTGTCCCGTCCGCAGATGGCGATATTCGCTCCCGCTTCGGCCATAGCTTCCGCTATGGCAAAGCCTATTCCTCGGCTTCCGCCGGTTATAAACGCTGTTCGTCCGGCAAGCTCTCCCTTTTTTGTTTTATTTTTTTTAAACATAATTCAAATATACGAATGCATGCAAATGCCACAAATCATGCAAATTTACGAATAAAGAATCCCACTTTGTGGATTCGTGTTATTCGTGGCATTCGCATAAGATTCGTGGATTAGCATTATATTGAAATTTTTCTGATTTTTATCCCAATAGCTTCTTCTGTCAAGCCCAAAAAATTATCTTGATCTTCAGCTTTTCCGTAATTTCGCAAGAATTCCAAAGGAACTCCGATAAAATGCGTTTCAACTTTTTTATCTGACAAGGCGCTTGCAACGTCAAAAGCTAGAGCTCCGCTGTAATACGGCTCGCATAATATCACTTTGTCTCCGACAAAATTTTCATGGAGAGTCTCTTTGTCAAATGGGCTTACGGTCGTGTAATACAAAATTGTTACATCTTCGTCCTTGCAGGCGGTTAAAACATTTTTGAGCATCGGCCCTACGGCAATGACTGTTGCTTTTTTGCCTTGCTTTACGACATTTGCTTTTCCAAAAGCGACAGGGAAGCTTGCGTCATTTTTATTTTCGCTCAAGCGGAAATAAGTCGGGTGTCCGTTCGCGTAAGTTTCTTTAAAAAGGGAATCAAACTCTTCTCCCGTTCCGGGCAAAACAATTTCCATTTCAGGAATTTGCTTTAGGACAGGAACATCGGCGGGGCAGTGGTGAGTAGAACCCAAGGCCGAGTAGTCATAGGATGCTCCGGCGCTTACGAATTTTCCCGAAAGTTTCTGATAGCCGAAATCGTCTTTTAATTGCTCATAGGCTCTTTCAACCAAGAACGGAGCGATGGTATGGACTATGGGAATAAACCCTTCCATAGCAAGTCCCGATGCCATTCCTATTGTAGATTGTTCCAAAATGCCGATATTATAAATTCGGTCGGGGAAACGGGAAAAAACGTTTTGGAAACTAAAAACGCCGATGTCGCCCAAAAGAACGACAAGGCGATTGTCTTTTTCCATCAAATTTTCTATTGTTTTGGGGAATTGTTTGCGCATTTTATTTTGTAAATTCGAAATCCGAAGCACGAAATCCGAAACAAACGAAGGCAAATTCAAAATTCTAATTTTCAAAATGTAACCGAATTTGTTTGGAATTTTTAATTTTCTTTATTTTTGGGCTTTGTTTCGGATTTCGGATTTCGTGCTTCGGATTTTAAAATTGCAATAATACCAGCATTAACTATACAGTTTTCAGTTGCTCTAAAATTTCTCTCATTTCTTCCTCCTTGGGCGTCTTATGATGCCACTCCGGATTATTCTCCATCATTTTGATCCCGTGTCCTTTTATGGTGTTTGCGATAATAGCTATCGGCTTTTCCGAGTTTTTTTCGGAAAGAGCTTTTTCAATTTCTTCGCGATTATGCCCGTCAATCGTTTTTGTTTCCCATCCGAACGCTTCAAATTTTTTCTCCAGATCTCCGATCAAAAGAGCGCGGTCGGTGGAATGGTTGTAATCAACTATGCAGTACAGATTGTTAAGCTTATGATGGCTTGCCAAAAGGAGGGATTCCCACATACTTCCTTCGTTCATCTCTCCGTCTCCGGCAATGACAAAAACCCTTGCCCCGTTTTTTTTCATTTTTAAACCGAGAGCCATGCCGATTGCCATGGGCAAGCCGTGCCCTAAAGATCCGGTGGACGCTTCCACTCCCGGAACCTTGTTTCTGTCCGGATGTCCCCCCAAAATGGAATCAAATTTCCCGAACTCTAAAAGCTCTTCTCGAGGAAAAAACCCTTTTTCCGCGAGAACCGCGTAAAGTCCTAGCGATCCGTGCCCTTTGCTTAAAATAAATCTGTCCCGATTTTCGTCTTTTGGATTTTTTGGATCAATTTTTAAAATTTTATCGTAAAGAACCCATAAAATATCCAAAATGGAAAAAGCGGAAGGAATATGCCCTTCATGGGATTCTGTTGCCGTTTCAACTATTATTTTTTTAAGGTTGGCGGTTTCCATTATCTTTCCATCTCTGGCAAATTTCTTTTATGATGTCGTCTATATTATACTCAAAATCCCATTCCGGATAGTGCGTTTTGAATTTGGAGACGTCGGAAATGTACCAAATATGATCTCCTATTCTGTTGGTTTCTTTGTATTCAAGAACCGCTTTTTTCCCCAAGATTTTTTCAATTTTATCTATGGCCTCCAAAATTGAGACATTTGAGTTTCTCCCGCCACCCATATTATACGCTTCTCCGTGGCGAGGTTTCAAATAAAAATGATGGAAAGCTCTGACAAGGTCGCGCGAGTGGATGTTGTCTCTCACTTGTTTTCCTTTGTACCCGAAAATCGTGTATTTTTTTCCGGTGGCTACGCATTTGATAAGATATGCCAGAAATCCGTGAAGTTCCGCTCCGCTGTGAGCCGGACCTGTCAAGCATCCCCCTCGGAAAATAGCCGCGCGGAGGCCGAAGTATTTTCCATACTCTTGAACCATTATATCTGCGGCGACTTTGGACGCTCCGAAAATGCTGTGTTTGGAGTCGTCAATGCTCATGCTCTCGTCAATCCCTTTCCAGTATCTGTGTTCTTCCGGCAATTCATATCTTGTCTCTTTTTCAATGAGGGGCAGAGTGTTGGGCCTATCTCCGTAGACTTTGTTCGTGGAAGTAAAAATGAAAACTGCCTCCGGGGAGTATTTCCGGAAATTCTCAAGAAGGATATGAGTGCCCAGCGCGTTTACTTCGAAATCAGTGAATGGCTCCTTTACTGCCCAATCGTGCGAGGGCTGGGCTGCCGTGTGGATAATGAGGTCAAATTTATTGTTCCGGAAAATTTCCTCAATAACTTCATTGTCGCGGATATCCGCGTTCCGGTGGATATAATTTTTATGATTTTTCTCTAGAAGTTCTCTGTTCCAGTCCGTGCTGGCTTCTTTGCCGAAAAAATACTCCCGCATATTGTTGTCAATTCCGATAATATCAAAACCTAGATTGGCGAAAAATCTGACCGATTCCGATCCGATAAGTCCCGCCGAGCCCGTAACCAAAACTTTTTTGGTTTTTTTGGCGGGAGTTTTTCTTTTTCCCGTTTTTGTCGGCGGTTTTTTCTTATTATTCCGGGTTGTTTTATTTTTTTTATTTTTCATCTTCAAATTTTTGATTGTAGCGCAGTTTCCTGTACGTTCGGTAAATTTTTTTCACGGTTGGATAAATAACGGGGATATTTTGCGCGATTTCTATGGCTTTCTGCTTGATAACGAGGGAAAGGCGCTTTTCAGGGCGGATGGAGATTTTCTTGGCTTTGTTTCCGGACGGCAGGGAGGAGATGGTGTCGGCGACTACCGCGAAAATGTTGTATTTCTCCAGACAAAGCTTTCTTGCTTCCCAAATTTCTTTTTTGTATTTTTCGCAATAGTTTTCCGAAATGGCCTTTTCAATTATCTTTATGCTTTCCTCAATATTGTTTATGTCAATCATCGTAAAAGAATTTTTGGGAAAATACTCCGCGACCGAAGGATCTCCGTAATAGATAGGATATGCTCCGGCAAGGTAGGCGTCAAGAATCTTGTCCGTCCAGTAGTGGGGGACAAGACTGTTTTCAATAGCCAGATGATATTTATACGGGGCGACAGCGTTCCATTTTATGCCGGAAATTTTGGTATCGGGGCCGAAGACTCCGGGCAGGTTTGAGAAGGCGTCCAGCCCATCTTTGAAATGTTCTTTCATTTTTATGATAAATTCCTTACGGGCTTTGGCTCCGGCTGTTCTCGTCTTGTGGGAAGCGACAACCGACATAAGCTTATCTTTAGGTATGTCGGTCATAGCTCGAAGATAGTCGTAGCTTTTGAAATTATCCTGCCAATCAGAAAATTTTTCCCCCGGCTTCCGCCTTCTCATAAATAAATATGAAGAATATCCCTGGTCGCGGAAAATGGCGCGGGGATGGTTTATTTTTCTGTTGCAAGTGATTATCCAGCCGAACTGTTTTATGAATTTCGGGTCGTAAATTTTGGTGAGATCTGTTTCCTGGGTAACGAGAATGGTGTTTTCCGGCGGACAGACAGCTTTTTCTTTTTTTGACAGGCCTTCCACGATAACCCACCAGTCCGGATTTTCCACTTCCTGATTTGCAAAAAATTGGCAGTTGCCGACAACCCCCTTTGATTCGGGAGTAACTTTTATTATCGGCATCTCCGGAAAAGTAGTTGTGAATTTTACTTTGATCATGAGGTTAACATACCAATATTATGAGTAATTAAACATACCAATATACAAATAAAATCCTCCGTCCGGAGTACCGGCCACCCGCCCGTACCGAAGCGGACGCTTCGGACGGTTCGGGCGGGCCTCCTTTAATAAAGGAGGATTTAAATCTCCCTTTCTTAAAGGGTGAGAAGCGACCTTAAGGAGCTTCGCAAGACTCTTTCAGCTCGAGTCGGCGAGAGCGAAAGAGTGGACTGCTCCTGTAAGGAGTACCCGTTCTTACGGGGGAGGGATTTATTTGTATATTGGTATGTTTATCTACTTAAACGCTTTAAGCATTGCTTCCGCGTATTTTTCCCACGACAGATTTTCTTTTACGAATTTCGGGGCTTCCTCGGAGATTTTTTGGAGGACTTGCGGATTTTCCGCCAAGTAAATGATTTTATCGGCAATTTCACGGGGCGATAGGGGATTGACAAGAAGCGCGTTTTTATTATCGGTAAGAATTTCGCTTGCTCCCGCTTCCCGATTTACGATGGGGACGCACCCTCCGAGCATCGCTTCAAAAACGGCAAGTCCCCACGTCTGATTTATATTCGGAAAAACAAAAATATGGCTATCTCTGATTTTCCGGCGAAGCTCTTCCTCCGACATACCGCTTGTAATTTTTATATACCCATCCAGTTTTTTTTGCCGGATTCTCTCTTGGATAAAAAGATAATATTCGTGATGTCTATCGTGCTTTCCATTTATTTCCGCTTCAATATTTTTCACTCCTTTATCTCGGACGATTTCTATGGCGTCCGCCAAATCTTCAAAACGGCGATGCGGAGAAAAAATGCCGGAAGCGAAGATTTTAAGAGTCTTCGGTGGAAATTCTCTTGTGGCGGGAAAATCTTTGAAAATCTGAATATCAATTCCGCTTCGGACTACTGTCGGAGTCAGGCCGTATGATTCTTGGCAGATTTTCACGCTTCCTTCGTTGAGAACGGTAATTTTTTTTATGTTTCGGAAGATGAGCCGGTTGTAAATTCTTTGGAGAATATTGTAGAAAAAATTATGAATGGGATGTTTCCCCCGCGAGATGGTGTGTCCGGCGTCATTTAGCATGCAGACTATATTCGGGTGCCTCAAAATCCGGGCAATTCCGCATATCTCGTATTCGTGCAGGTTAAGGACATCATAAAAGGAAAGGGGATTGGTTTTTTCCATAAGCTCTTTGAGCTCTTTCAAAGGCTTTTCCGTGAAAAGAATTTTTTTGATAAGCGGAAAATATATTCTCCCGAAGTAGCGGATTTTTTCGGGCAAGAACTTTCGGCCGGCGGGTTTTTCCGCGCGTTTTTCTTCCTTGAGAAGTTTTACGTAATGAACATCAAACCCTTTGACAAGCTCCGTGTAGCATTTATCCGGAGAGTGCCAGTAACAGAATAAATCAACATGATGCCCTTCTCTTTTAAGCGCGCTGGCTAGCGACAGAGCCTGCCTCTCTGTTCCGGATTTTCCCGCTATGCCCGAGAGAATGATAGCTATCCTCATAGTTTTTTAGTTTGCCACTCCATCTCCATCGCCAGAAAGCCGTAATATTTTCCGCGGAAATAGCTGTCCCGGATATTTTCTCCCGAGGACTGGATAGAGACCTGTAAGCCTTCCACTCCCTCATAGACTTTCTGATATGGCGACTGGATGGTAACGCGGAGCGTATAACTTCCCGGATTGAGCATGTTTCTCGGAACAGAGAGAACAGCTTCATATTCTCCGGCTGGCTTATCCAAAAGATCTTTCTCTTTATCGCTGTCGGTGGTCATAAAAAACATCGTGCCTGTATTTGAGTAGAATTCAAGAGTTACCATAGTTTTGGGAGCTTTTTTCTTGACGGTATATTTGATTTTTATTTTCCAAGCCTCGTTTGATAGGAATGTTCCCGATTTTTCTCCCTTCTCGTTTTCAAAAGATATTTCGGTAACTTCCGCGTCTTTTTTCGGATCAGTATTAAAAAGCGTTTCCCCGCTATTCTCCCGATTTCCGGAGAGGTAGCGTTCTATGACCTCGTTCGTGGGGCCGAACATTACCATCTTTCCTTTATCCAGCAAAACAGTCTTGTTGCATATTCTTTGGATGGCCGCTATGTTGTGGGAAACGAAAAGAATAGTCCGGCCCGCTCCCTTTGTCACTTCGTCCATTTTGCCGAGGCATTTTTTTTGGAATTCGGCGTCGCCTACGGCCAGAACTTCGTCAACAAGAAGAATGTCCGGTTCCATATGGGCGGCCACGGAAAAAGCCAGACGGACATACATTCCGGAAGAATACTTTTTGACGGGCGTGTCTATAAATTTCTCCACTCCGGAGAATTCAACAATTTTGTCAAATTTCTGGGCGATCTCTTTCCTAGTCATTCCGAGGATCGCGCCGTTTAAAAAAATATTTTCTCGGCCAGTAAGTTCTGGATGAAATCCGGTGCCTACTTCAAGAAGAGAGGCAACTTTCCCCCGCATAATAACTTCCCCTTCGGTGGGCGGAGTGATGCCTGTCAAAATTTTGAGGAGAGTGGATTTGCCGGCGCCGTTGCTTCCTATAATGCCGATTACTTCTCCTTTTTCAACTGTAAGGTTTATGTCGCGAAGCGCCCAGAATTTTTCCACGCTATCTCTGCCTACGGCTTTTCTGGTTTTTGTCCAAATATATTTAAAAGGATTCCGGAGAATGTTCGCCAGAATGTCCCTGAGGGCGATATATTTCCCGTGTTCGTGGGTGATATTGTAGCGCTTGCTGACGCCTTTGATTTCTATGATTGAGTTAGACATACAATTAATTAAATTTATTTAAAAAAATCTGAATTCTAAGAAAATTTAATTAAGCACGAAATCCGAAATTCGAAATCCGAAACAAATCCAGAAAATGTAGAAAATTCAAAATCCAAAACGAAGAATGTTTTTCTGTTGGTTTTTTGCTTTGGATTATTTGGTCTTTCTTTATTTGGCTTCGTTTGTTTCGAATTTCGGATTTCGTGCTTCGGATTTATTTATACGATGTCGGCAAAGTACCGCTCTGTTTTCTTAAAGACAATCACTCCTATGGCAAAAACCAGAAGCGCTCCGAGGAAGGAAAGGAAAAGCAGGAGCCAATTTACCGGCGCTACTCCCAAAATGCCGTTTCTGGCCGCTTTGATTACCCCTGTCATCGGATTAAGAGCCATAAGCCACGAATATTTTCCGGCGATGCTTCCGGGATAAATAACCGGCGTCAAAAAAAGGAGAATTTGGAGAAAGAAGGGGAGGGCGTAGCGAATGTCTCGGTATTTGACATTGACGGAAGCCAAGATTAATCCGCCTCCCACTGCGATTAAAAATGATATAAAAAGAAGTATGGGGATAAGAAGAATTCCAACGAGGTGAGGGGTGTATCCGTAATAGAACATAAGGCCGACTAAAATAATGCTGGCAAAGAACATATCCACGAGCTTGGTTGCCGTATCGGCTATCGGAAGGATAAGCCGTGGGAAATAAACTTTAGTGATGATGGAGGCGTTTCCAATCAAGGTATTTGCGGTTTCTCCAAGCGAGCCGGAAAAAAATTGCCAGAACAATAATCCTACGTAAACAAAGATAGGATAGGGGATTCCGTCCGAGGGAATGCCCGCGAGCTTGCCAAAAAAGACGCTGAAAACGGCCATTGTGATGAATGGCTGAATTATCGCCCAAAGAATGCCGATTACCGTCTGCTTGTATCGGACTTTAATATCTCTCCAGACGAAAAAAAACATGAGCTCGCGGTATTGCCAGATTTCCCGGATGTCGTCCAAGCTCCACACTTTTTTTGGTTTGATGATTTTTAAAGTTTCAGCCATAACAATTTAAATCCGAAGCACGAAATCCGGAATTCGAAACAAACGAAGCCAAATAAAGAAAATATAAATAACCAAAACAAAGATAAAGATTTTTTGTTTTGGATTTAGAATTTAGAATTTTCCGGATTTGTTTCGGATTTCGTATTTAGAATTTTGTGCTTTTTTAATTTTCATGATTTGGATTTTGGATTTCTTACCAATTCTTCACCTTCCTAACTATCTTCCTCTTTAATTCTTGGTATGATTCTACCGCCTTTTTCTCTGCTTGAGGAGAGACCAGCCGCAGTATCTCTTTCCCGAGTATGCGATATTGTCCTCCGACTTTATTGGCGCGAATAAGCCCCTTCTTTAAAAGGCGTTTTATGGTGCTCGGGCTTACGCGGAGAATCTCTCTCGTTTCGTCAGTTGTATAGATTGAATTTACCTTGATTTCTTCCATATATTGTATATTATAGCCAAGTGTCAATAAGTGTCAATAAGTATCATTCCCCTTTTCTCCCATTTCCCCTTTCCTTTTCTTTCGGTATAATTGCTCCATGCCTATTCTAATTAGAATCGCCGTCAAAGCCCGCAATTTTCTTGACCGGACTATTCTTAAAAACAAGCCCCGGGCTTGGAAAATTGGAAACACCGTCCTTTCCTTTCCCCGCGAACACCTCTTGCCCGTTATTTTAAAAAAGCATCCCGAATACGCCCAAAATATCGTCCGGCTCTCCAAAGCCGTTTATGAAAAATATCCGGATTTGAAAGTTATTGATGTGGGGGGCAACGTGGGCGACACCTCGTCTTTCATAAGATCGTCCTGCCCTTCTTCTCCCATAGCTTCCATAGACGGAGACGAGAAATTTTTTTCTTTTTTGGAGAAGAACGCCCTGGCCGTCGAAAACGTGTCCGTGTTTAAAATGTTTTTAGGGGACAAGGAGGGGGATTTTTCGGCGGAAATGAAAAACGAAAACGGCACGATGAAAATTTTTTCCGAAAAAACGGGGGAGAATAAAATAAAAATTTCCACGCTGGACAAGTTCGTGAAAGAAAATCCAAAATGGAAGAATGCCAAGCTTCTCAAGATAGATGCCGACGGATTTGATTTCAAAATAATAAGAGGCGGAAAAGATTATCTGCGGACTGCTAAACCGGTCATCTTCTTTGAGTACGCCAGAAGCGAATTTGAACATTTGGGCGAAAAAGGGCTGGACACGATGGAAACGCTTTTTAATCTTGGTTATGAAAAAATCGTATATTACGATAATTATGGAAGGTTTCTCTTGTCGGCCGATTTGGCGGACAAAAAACTTATCTCCGAACTCAATTATTATACCCCGGGCAAATCATACGGAAGAACTTTTCCTTACTATGACGTGGCTGTTTTCCACAAAGAAGACAGCGCTCTCTTTGAGAATTTTTCCAGAAAAGAGATGGAGAGGAATAGGGAAACATAATTATCTCTCGCTTCTGCCACCGTTTCAATAATTAATTTTTTCAAATCATGTACGGGAATATTATAATATAAAAAATTTCTAATTAACCTAATTACCTAATTCACCCCGTACAGAAAGTTAACTATATATCTTTTAGTAACAAGAAGATATGTAAATAGAAGATAATTTAAAGTAATCTTATAGACAATGTTAACTTCTTGTACGGGGTTCACCTAATAAAATTCCCAATAACTAAACCCCAATTGGGTATTGGTGCTTAGACATTTATTAGGTTAATTAGATCAATTAGAAATTAGGTTAATTCAAGAGTGCTAATTTTTTTGAATTATTTTGTGTGCTATACTTTCCTATTATGCTCAACAAAATTTTACGCTATTTTATCTTGGCTGGCCTTTTTACCATCCCAGCCATACCATTAATAGTGGCTAACGCTTCTTTTTTTCCTTTTATAACGGGGAAAGCCTTCACTTTTAGGATAATCGTCCTGCTTATTTCTGGCGCTTGGGTTATCTTGGCTCTAAGGGATCGAGATTATCTTCCCAAAAAATCGTGGATTTCAGCATCTTTTCTTGTTTTTTTGGTTGTTATTTTTATCGCAGACATTTTTGGGGTTAATCCCCGCAAAGCTGTCTGGAGCAATTTTGAAAGAATGGAAGGCTTCATCACCTTTCTCCATCTTCTGGGATATTTCTTTGTGGCTTCCTCCATCCTTGTAAAAGAAAAAATGTGGAATTGGTTTTTCCACGCTTTTCTGGGAGTAGGATTTTTCGTCTATCTTTACGGTATTCTCCAGCTTTCCGGAGAACTTACCATCAATCAGGGAGGCGTTCGTCTTGATGCCACTTTCGGCAATTCCGCCTATCTTGCCGTCTATCTTATCTTTATGATTTTTCTCGCTCTCTTCTTTATGGCAAGAAAGAGGGAAGAGGCTCTCGCTAATATTTCCATTTCTTATCTCATAGGATTTATTCTGGCTTTTCTTTATCCTTTCTACACTTATTTTTCTTCCATTTTCCAGGTTTGGAGGCAGTACGGGCAAATTCCGGAGAGTTTTAATCCGAGTTTTTTCACAGGTTTTTACGGAGAGATGGGGTTTTATGTATCAATAGTTATGATTATAGTTTTTTCTTTTATTCTCTATACTTCAGAAGTTCTCGGCAAAATTAAAAATTCTAAATATATTTTCATTTTTCTGAATTCGCTCTTTGTCTTTACTGGGATACTGCTTATTTTTGATAGAATGCCAATGCGTATTCTTGCTGATAAGACTAGAAATCTGGAACTTGCAGTCTGGATTACCATGATTATTTCGGTAATTCTTGCTATTGGTATTGGTTTTCTCTTGAATGTGTATTCAAGGGATCAAAAAAATACACTCAAAACAATACTGTATGTAATTTTTTCTCTTGTTGGGACAAAAATTCTTTTCTTTACAGCGACAAGGGGAGCGATACTCGGCCTTGTGGGGGGACTTTTGCTTTCTTCCATTCTCATTATTTTCTTTGAAAAAGAAAACGGTTTTTCCAAAAAAATATGCTGGGGAGTTGTTATCGCCATTTTCGCCATTTCAGCCGGATTTATGGCTGTTAGGAATACTTCTTTAGTCAAAAATAATCCCGTACTGGTCCGCTTTGCCGGAATCTCTTTTTCAGAAGCCAAATCTCAGGCGAGATATTTTGTCTGGCCAATGGCTATGAAAGGCTTTCTTGAAAATCCGGTTTTAGGTTACGGACAGGAAGGATTTAATTTCGTTTTCAACAAATACTACAATCCTAAAATGTTCTCGCAGGAGCCGTGGTTTGACCGCACCCACAACGTCTTTTTGGATTGGCTGGTTGCCGGCGGAATTTTGGGGCTCCTGGGCTATCTTTCTCTTTTCTTCTTTGCCCTATATTTTATCTATAGAAAATGGGAGGGGCCGATGAAAGCAAGGAAAATCTGGAAATCTCTCTTTAGTGGAGAAAAATCCGACTTTTCCGCCGTGGAAAAAAGCGTTCTTGACGGGCTTTTGTTTGCCTATTTCTTCCACAATCTTTTCGTCTTTGACCATCTCATAAGCTACATAATGTTCTTTACTCTTCTTGCTTACCTTCATTCGCGAAACGGCATACCGGTAAAATATTTTGAAGGCAAAAGATGGATATCTGCGGACAGGGAAATAAGGAAATTGGGGACGACTCCGGTTGTTGTCGCTTTGTCCGTCATTTTCCTTCTCTACTTTTTCAACTACAAAGGCGTTGCGACTTCCCAAACTCTTATTGATGCTTTGAGTCCAAATCCGGCCGGGTTGTCAAAAAATGTGGAGTATTTCAAAAAAACTGTTTCCTACAATTCTTTCGCTTCGCAAGAAGTAGCTGAGCAGGTTCTCATGTCCGCCATGAATTCCCGCGGAGGAAATGATCAAGCCGTTTCGCAGGAGCTTTTCTCTTTGGGCAAGGAAGCGATGGGGAAGGAAATAGACAGGAATCCCGAAGATGCCCGCCTCCGCCTTTTTATGGGATCTTTTTACAATCGCTATGCGCTTTACGATAACGCCATCAAGGAGTTGGAAGAGGCGCTCCGCCTTTCTCCCCAAAAGCAATCCGTTATATTTGAGCTTGGCACTTCTTATGTGAATAAAGGAGACTACAAAACCGCGCTCTCCACTTTTGAAAAAGCCTACAACCTTGCTCCGGAATTTTCCGAAGCGAGGACAATATACGCCGTCGGGGCCATTTATGCCGGAAACGATTCCTTGGCCGAGAAGCTTCTTCAGGCAGGCGGGGGACAGGTTGACAACAGGATAGTGCAGGCGTATTTCGCGGCCAAAAAATATGGCAAGCTTCTCTCCATGTTCAAGTCTGCCATCAAAGCCAGTCCGGAAAATCCAAGCCTCCATCTTTCTCTGGCCGCTCTTTATCTCCAGATGGGAGAAAGAACAAACGCAATCGCTTCCCTTCAGGTTGTCAAAGAGCTTGATCCTTCTTCCGCGGAAAAAATTGATTATTATATAAAGGAGATCAGGGCGGGGAGAAATCCGTGATAATGGAAAAATTTCCTAAAAATCTGCGCGCGTAAAAATTCCAAAAATTTGCCCCCCATTTTACCCCTTTCTCCCTTTTTGAATTTTAGGGCGAGGCGCGATAAAAACCCGTTCCGCGTAGCGGAACGGGTTTTACGATTTCTTTCCTGTTTGTTCCCTATGTCCGTTTTGAGCCATTACTCCCACTTCCTCACCTTCTCCGGTAAAGTGAAGATAAAGCTTGTCAGCATGCAGGATTTCTCCGACGGTAAAGCGGAAATCCGCCTTACCCAAGTCGCAAGATTCTCGGCCGATTTTTCTCTTAAGAGAGGAAAATTCAGCAAGAACCTTAACTTCTCCTTTTGTCCCGAATCCGTCAAGACGCAAGCCGGAAATCTTTCCAATGTGGGAACATTTTTTGCATGTTACGAGGCAAATCCCATGAACAAAAAGCGAAAGAAATTCGTCTGTTAAAACTTGTTTTAAGTCAGCCATAAGACCTCCTTTGTTAAATTTCTTTGTTCTGACTGCTGGCATAATATCACAAAAAAATGCGTTTTCAACTGCCGGCAGAAGCGTTATCCCCAAGGTTGGGCTTTCCCCCCTGGCAAGGTATAATAGAGAAATGGCGAAAATAAAAGCAATATTTATATTGGGAATTCTGGTTTTTGCGATACCGTTTTTAGGGTTTCCGGAAGACTGGAAAAAATTTTTTTACGCGCTTGCCGGAATTACGATTTCCCTTGTAGCTGTTCTTTTGCGCGGGGCGGTTATCCAAAGGGGGGAAAGAGCTGGGGAAAAGACGGCGGATTCTTTTTTGGAGAGCGGAAAATTCACCGCCTCTTCAAGAGTTCCCAAATTTAAAGATGAAATTATTCCAAGAACCTGAAAAAGTCTCGGGGAAAAGAAAAATTGGACCAAAAACGCCAATTTTCTTTGGCGTTTTTGCCGCTTTGCTTTTTATCTCTTTCTACTTTTTTTACGGAAAAATTTTTTCGGTAACTTACGAGCCGGCGCTGGAAGCGGGCATTATTCCTGATGGGCCGGAAGAGATTAAGAAGTTCGTACCCGCGCATCTTCAAACTCCGGAGCCTTTGAAGGCGGTCTATATGACAAGCTGGGTGGCAGGGGAAAAAAAATTGCGCGAAGGGATAGTAAAACTTATAGATGAAACGGAACTGAATGCCGTGGTGATAGATATCAAAGATTACACGGGCATGATCGCTTTTCCGGTATCCGATCCTTTGCTTGTTGAAATCGGGGCCGGATCAAAGAGGTTTCCCGACGCGAGGGAATTTATTGACTATCTTCATAAAAAAAATATTTATGTCATAGGGAGAATCTCTGTTTTCCAGGATCCATTTTTGGTGAAGTTTTGGCCTGAAGAGGCGGTTAAAAAAGAGAGCGATAAAAATGTCGTCTGGAAAGATTACAAGGGAATTTCCTGGATTGATGCCGGTTCCAAAAAGGCTTGGGATTATACTGTGGCCCTGGCTAAAGAATCATACGAAGAAATAGGTTTTGACGAGCTTAATTTTGACTATATCAGATTTCCTTCGGATGGAAACATGAAAGATATTTACTATCCCAAAAGCGAAGGGCGGAAAAAGCACGAAGTTCTTGAAGATTTTTTTTACTACTTGAGCGGGGAATTGAAAGGAATCGGCGCCAAGACCTCGGCTGATCTTTTTGGAATGACCACAACCAACAAGGATGACCTTAATATTGGACAGGTTTTGGAAAAAGCTTTGCCTTATTTTGATTATGTTTCTCCCATGGTTTATCCGTCTCATTATCCCGCCAACTGGAACGGATTTAAGAATCCCGCAGCTTATCCTTATGAGGTTGTCAAGATTTCCATGGAGAGCGCTTACGAGAGAGCGAGCACTACTCCGGAGAAACTCCGCCCGTGGCTTCAGGATTTTAATTTGGGAGCCGTCTATACGGCGGATATGGTTAGGAAACAGAAGCAGGCTGTTTATGACGCAGGACTGACAAGCTGGATGATGTGGTCGGCGGCGAATAAATATACGAGGGGGGCGCTAGAAGAAGCCACTAGGGACTAGGAGTTAGCCACTAGGGGAAGAAACGGGCGGAAATAAAAATGCAAATGCGATTTTGCCCTAGGGCAAAATCGCATTTGCATTTTTATTTCCGCCCGTGCTACAATTTACAACTGAAAACATTCCGCACCTGTATAATAGGAGAGTACGGGCATGGAATGCGCAAAGCACAAATACAAGAAGGCGGTTTATGGAAAAACCTGCGGTTAATAGCAAAGCAACCCGAGTTGCAAAAGCTACCTCGGCATCGATTTTGGGCGTTTGGGTAAACCCCGATACGCGTTTTCACAAAAACGATTCCAACTTGGATGACCAAGGTCAAAGGAGAAGAATGGATGTAATATCTGCCAGAATTATCACTGGTGGCCGGCTCATGCAACTTAATTGCTGAACTTGATTGTGCGAACCCGTTTCGTCCCCATGGGGACGAAACGGGTTTTTTAGCGTTTCAGATAACTGTCTTCTTTTTTGTTTTGTAATATAATTATAGTCAGTATGGACGAAGAAAGAATAAATTATTTCGCCGAGACCGATGCCCGCGGACGGCGCGTCAAATTCGGCATCAAAAACAAAGACCGTTCCCGCCACATGTACGTCATCGGAAAGACTGGAATGGGAAAATCCACTCTCCTTGAAAATCTGGCCATTGACGACATTCAAAAAGGCGAGGGCATGGCCTTCATTGACCCGCACGGAAAGACGGCGGAGCTTCTTTTGGATTACGTGCCGGAACACCGTATAAAAGACGTTCTCTACTTCGCGCCTTTTGACATGGAACATCCGATTTCTTTCAATGTCATGGAAGATGTCGGTCCGGATAAGCGCCACTTGGTCGCCAACGGCCTCATGAGCACGTTTGAAAAAATTTGGGTGGACGCGTGGTCGGCCAGAATGGCCTACATTTTGAATAATACTCTCTTGGCTCTCTTGGAAGTGCCGGACTCCACGATCCTTTCCATCAACAGGATGCTGGCGGACAAGGATTATCGGAAAAAGGTGGTGGATAAAGTGGCTGATCCGTCGGTCAAATCTTTTTGGATTGATGAATTCGGAAAATATACAGAGCGTTTTGCCGCCGAAGCCACTCCGGCCATTCAGAACAAAGTGGGGCAGTTTACTTCCAACCCGCTTATCAGAAATATTATCGGCCAGCCCAAATCCACGTTTGACATCCGGAAGATGATGGATGAGAAAAAAATAATAATCATAAACCTCTCCAAAGGGCGGGTGGGCG